>JAAGZM010000351.1 GCA_024206355.1 Gammaproteobacteria bacterium
AGTTTGTTCTCACAAGGGGCTAAAACAGGGGCCGCCGTGTTACTCCAGTATCCGCTTTATGGTGGTATGATGGGGTTAATGATGAACTCTGGCCTAACTCAGCAATTTTCAGAAATCATTACACAGGTTTCCTCTGCTGAGACATTACCATTTTTTGGATTTATTTCTGCCGGTATTGTAAATCTAGCCATCCCATCAGGTGGTGCACAATGGGCATTGCAAGGTCCTATTTTTATAGAGGCAGCACATTCACTGGGAGTGGATATTAGAATTATTGCCATGAGTATTGCATGGGGAGATCAATGGACTAACATTATTCAACCATTCGTTGCAATTCCTTTAATAGCTATGGCGGGAGTAAAACTTCGACAAATTTATTCGTATTGCTTGATATTACTCTGTACTACCTTTTTTGCTTTTAATCTGGGACTGTTTCTGGCAACTACAGCTTTTTAATCCTGTTTCGATAAGCTTGAGGAGTTTCCCCTACCCAGTGTCGAAACGCTCTGCTGAATGCACTTAATTCAGAAAAGCCTAATTCAAATGCAATTTCAGTTAACGATAAATTAGACTTGGAGAGATAATATTTTGCCCACTTTCTTCGGGCAGTATTCTTTGCTTCCTGAAAACTTGTACCTTCATTAGCAAGACGTCGTCTGAGAGTGCGCTCAGACATTCCAATACTTGATGATACCTGACTGATAGTAGGTAGAGTATTTGATGTTTGTCGAATGATTTCTCGAAAAACTATTCCTAATAATTTACTGTCTTCATCAAAAATATTAAAATAATCTTTAAGGTAATTAGTTAATATCTCATAGAGAGTTTCATTGGATGTAAAAAAGCTTTCTTTAAGGAATGAATTTG
>JAAGZM010000352.1 GCA_024206355.1 Gammaproteobacteria bacterium
GCTGGTTGAAGGCCTCGGCACCCTACATCGCAGCGAGGGACGGGCGGCCGTGTGGCGTGATCAGTGATGTCGGAGCGAGGGGATGGGGAACGGACGACGACGACATGGCGACGCAAGAGCAGCAACACGCGGGATGGAGGAGCACGTACATCGAACATGCCAACCATGTTCGTCACCGAGCTCACGTCCCAATCGCCGATCGGCTGATTGAAGGCAGCGGCAGACTACATCGCAGCGAGGGTCGGGCGGCCGTGTGGAGTGAGCAGCGATCTCGGAGCGAGGGGATGAGGGACGGGTGGCGACGACGACATGGCGACGCAAGAGCAGCAACACGCGGGATGGAGGATCACGTACCTCGAACATGCTAGGCATGTCCGTCACCGAGCTCACGTCCCAATCACCGATCGTCTGATTGAAGGCAGCGGCATTCTACAGCGCAGCGCGGGACGGGCGGCCGTGTGGCGTGAGCAGTGATGTCGGAGCGAGGGGATGGGGGACGGACGACGACAACATGGCGACGCTAGAGCAGCAGCAACACGCGGGGTGGAGGAACACGTACATAGAACATGCCAGCCATGTTCGTCACCGAGCTCACGTCCCAGTCACCGATGGGCTGGTTGAAGGCCTCGGCACCCTACATCGCAGCGAGGGACGGGCGGCCGTGTGGCGTGATCAGTGATGTCGGAGCGAGGGGATGGGGAACGGACGACGACGACATGGCGACGCAAGAGCAGCAACACGCGGGATGGAGGA
>JAAGZM010000353.1 GCA_024206355.1 Gammaproteobacteria bacterium
GAATATGCCAAACGCCTGAAAGAGGAGTTAAGTAAGCATAAAATAGATATTCCTGTTGTGATCGGAGGTATTCTCAATCAAAAAGTAGATGGTGAGGCTTTACCAATTGATGTCACCATGAACCTTAAACAGTTGGGATTTTATCCGAGCCCCAGGTTGGGAGTTAGTTTTCAAAAATTGCTTGAAAATAATACTATTTCAAAAAATAAGATCTGAGCAGGGCATACATTAATACTTGGGTGCAACAATAAAATAAAGTCTAACAGGAGATTAAGATGGCTTTAAATGAAAGAAAAATTGCTTTTATCGGTGCAGGTCATATAACAAATATCATTTTAGACAACCTGACCAAAACTGAAATTATACCATCTGATTCTCTGATTGTAAGTGCTCCGAGTAAAGGTAAACTGCAGCAACTTTCTGAAAAATTTGATATTACAATTGCACAGGATAATATTGAAGCTGTTAACAAAGCGGATTTTATTTTTATCAATGTTCCTCCCCAGGTAACTGGAAATGTCATCAGTGAATTGAGCCAGATGGAGATTTCAAGCAACAAACTCATTATCAGCCTGGCTGCAGGTATACCAATAAATGCATACAGCAAACTAGGTAATAACATACCTGTTGTTAGAGCTCTACCTAACCCTCCCAGTCAAATTGGAATGGGAATTGCCGCTCTATCATTTAATACATATGTAAATGATCAACAAAAAAGTGATGTTTTTGAACTTTTTGGTTCACTTGGGGAATATGCTGTTCTGAGTGAAGAAAATATTAATGCTGTTACAGCTTTGAGTAGTCCTGTTGCAACCTACCTGTTTTTCCAATCACTGGTCGACGCAGGTGTCAGGACTGGTATTGATCACGAAACATCAACAAAAATAGTTTATCAAACTATTGTTGGAGCAATGGAGGTTTGGAAACAGCGACAAGTTTCACCTCAGGAGTTGTTGTCACAAGCAAGCACACCTGGAGGTATTTCTGTGGAAAGCATCTTCACATTAGAGCAACATGGATTCAGAGCTGCACTGATTGAAGCAATCAGCAATGGTGCTTTAAAAGCCACAGAATTAGGTGATACAGTTCAGAACACATGATTTGCTACTGCCATCTTAACTAGAATTATTTAAAATAAAAGGATCTGATGAGAATGGATATTTTTACAATCACGATTATTATCAGCTTGATATTGTTCATTCTTATTGGAAATTACGCGGGTAAATCTGTTAAAAACCTGGATGACTATTTTGTTGCCGGTCGTCGTGCCCCTACGATCCTCATAGTAGGCACCTTAGTAGCGAGCGTGATGAGTTCAGTAGCTTTCCTTGGTGAAGCGGGGTTCACCTATGCTGGTCAAATGGGTGCCTATTTGTTGTTCCCTGCTACAGCTTCATCCGGATATGTCATCGGCGCTTTGTTTTTTGGGCGCTATCTTCGACGTAGCAGGGCATCAACCGTGGCAGATTTTTTTGGTAAGCGATTTAACAGCTTCCGTGTACAGCAAGTCTCGGGTATTATAATTATGCTCTCAATCGGCATCTATCTGCTTATTGTTACCCAAGGCGCGGCTATTCTTCTTGCCGATATAACTGACCTAAGTTATTTTCAAAGCCTCATCCTGGTGTGGCTCAGCTATACTTTCTTTACAATGTATTCTGGTTCTAAAGGTGTGATCATTACCGACACCTTGATGTTCTTATTGTTCACTGGTGCAACCCTTACTTTTGCCTATTACATTATCAGTGACTTAGGTGGCATAGTATCCTCTATTGAGAATATGGCACAACTTGAAAGCAAGTCAGGGATCGCATCATGGAGCGGTATTGTTGGTCCTGGAACTGAGTGGCCAACGGCGATGGATTACCTTATATGGGCATTCGTTACCGATATTGCCTGGAGTGCTGTTTATATAGTCAGCCCCTGGCAAGCAGGCCGGCATTTGATGGCCAAGGACGAACATGTTGTTTTACGATCGGCAATGTACGCTATCATTATTGTCGCCCTTTTAGACACCGTCATTTACGGAGTCGCTGGGGTTATTAATCTTGTAAATACGGATATTACTCCTTCTGAAACGGTATTGGTTTGGGCTGCAAGAAATTTAGTCCCGGAATTTTTGGGTGCCTTGGTATTGGCAGGCATCATGGCAGCGGCATTATCGTCAGCTTCTACCTTTCTTTCACTGGTCGGCTTTAGCGCGAGCAATGATATAATGAAAAGAGAGAAGGAACTGGATCTACGTTCAATGCGTATCATTATGATGCTCGTAGGAATTGTTGTTTTAATCGCAAGTTTTTATTTTCCACCCAATATCTTTTGGTTGATGATCTTCGTTGGAACCGTCTACGCCTCCTCTTGGGGACCGGTTGGCCTGATGAGTGTATGGAGTAAAAGCATTACAGAGTCTGCAGCTTATTGGGGTATGATAACCGGCTTTGTGTTTAATGTGATCCCTGCATGTCTTGAATACCTTGGATATATTACATGGCCCAGCTATCTTCATCCGGCTATTATTGGAACAGTTATCAGTCTTATCACCATTCGCATCATTTCAAAAAGAGACACTGTGACGGAACAAGAATCCGCTTATCGAATCAAACTTCATATAACCCCTGAGAAAGACATTGATGCAAAAAAAGCTAGAACGAGCATGATCGCCCCTATCACTCTTATATTATATGGCTGCACTATGCCATTTTTAGTTGTGTATTATTACATCAAGCCTTATCAACGTGGCACCGGGGAAATTTTGGCAGATGGCTCAATGAATTGGCAAACCGGAGAAGCCTGGTTTAGCTTATCGCCGGCAATCATTTTTATAACACTCGGTGCTCTTGCCATAATTGTGATTCGGCGCAATTACATTCCCAAAACGAAAACGTGAATTAGAGATTAATATAACGATCTTAGTGCTTAAGCAAGAGGTGATTTGTAGTGACAGCAGAGTTAGGCAAACAGTTCAGTGCAGATGATCTAAAATTTAATCCACCGCATTTTAGTGAACTAATACTGCATACTTTTTTACAAGATCACTATGGTATGGATGGTGACTTTAAATCCTTGGTGGGTGAGCGCGATCAAAATATACGGCTTACCACCAGTAATGGAAAACAGTATGTTTTAAAAATTGCTGGTCCTGATGAGCTTGATGAAACTGTTGATTTTCAGATCAAGTCGCTATTACATTTACAAGAAACTGACCCTGGATTATCAGTTCCTGTCCAAATCACAACTAAGTCTGGTGAACAAGCCGCAATAATTAAAGATGATAATGACCGGTCTCATTGGGTGCGCCTGGTTAGTTATGTTCAAGGCGAACCACTGGATTTATATGAACACCTTGATTTTGGCTCAATTAAAGAAATGGGGCGTATTTCAGGCCGTTTATGTGCTGCATTGAAAGGCTTTAAACATACTGCATCTAAAAACTTTATGCCCTGGGACGGTTTGAATGGGTTGATTTTTTCTGCTGAATTACGTGAGAAATATATGCCTGACGATTTCAAAACCTTGGCTGAAACACATCTTCAACGTTTAGAAAAAGATGGTATGCCAAGACTTCTGGCGCTGCCACATCAAGTGATCCATCATGATGGGCACGCTGGTAATATTATGTGCGAAGTAGGTAATCCTGTTGTAATAACAGGAGTCATTGATTTTGGCGATCTAATCGATCGGCCTATTGCCATGGATATTTCGATCGTGCTAACCAGTGTGGTCTCGCAGAGCTCAGATATTTTGGCTGCCACTACTGCTATGCTTGATGGCTATTCCGAATACATGATCATCCCTGATGAGCAACTAGCATTGCTATATGATGCTGTAGCCATTAGTTATATTTTAGCGGTACAACTCTTAAGTTATCGAGCAAAGCACCATACTGATGATCCGGAAAAAATTCGACAAGAAGATTTAGTAGGTACTGTTGAGGCTGCCAGAAAATTCTTAAAATTTGATCGTACACAATTTACCACCCATATAATGAGATCCAATTAACCACCACTTACTGTTGGAGAATTCTATGACGAGCATAAATAAAAACCTTGTTAGCCGTCGAAATAAAGCGTTAGGGCCAACCTACAGCCACTTTTATGAAAATCCCTTACATATAGTAAGCGGTAAAGGTGTCTGGCTTTATGACATAAACGGCAAAAAATATCTTGATTGTTATAATAATGTACCATCGGTTGGCCATTGTAATCCGCATGTTGTCGATGCCATTTGTGAACAGGCACGTACTTTAAATACCCACACACGTTACCTACATGAAACAATCATTGAATATGCTGAAATGCTCACAGCTACCTTGCCAGAAGATGATTATGTGGCCTTATTTGTTTGCACCGGAACAGAAGCGAATGATCTTGCTTACCGCATTGCTTCTACTGTTACTGGCAATACTGGTGTTATTATTACAGAGAATGTGTATCACGGTAATTCTACTTTGGTAACAGAACTCTCCCCAGCCGAAGGACGCACTCATCCTTGTCCTGATTATGTGGCCGAAATAGCAGCACCTGATAGTTATCGTGGTAAAGTAAATGCGAATGAAGTGGATAAAGCTATTGAGCAATTAGCAGCACATGGCA
>JAAGZM010000051.1 GCA_024206355.1 Gammaproteobacteria bacterium
CAAAACTGAATGCTTCATACAAAGATACAATCGACTATGTGAATGCCAAAGCTGGTGAGCTATTTAGTATATCTCCAAGTGTTACGTTGAACCTAGGACAGCACTTTCAAACCGAAATTCAATATACACAACAAAAAATGGATGTGGCTGGTGGAGAGTTATTTATGGCTAATTTACTTGATGCTCGACTCATTTATCAATTTTCTGTTCAAAGCTTTCTTCGGCTTGTGGTTCAATATAATGACATAGAAAGAAATCAGAGCCTTTATGTTGATTCCGTTGATGCCGAGAGCCGTAGTTTAGGTACTCAACTGTTATATTCTTATAAAATTAATCCACAGACTGTCTTTTTCTTGGGGTATTCAGATTCTGCTTATCAGGATGACCATTACAATCGTCTTCTAAAAACAGATAAAAGTTTATTTTTGAAGGTGAGTTATGCTTGGTCACCATAGATCTGGTATTAACATCAAATGTCACTATTAAATCTTGAAAAATTATCGATCAGTTTTGGAACGGCAGCATTGCTTGATCAAGCTGAGTTATCTATTCAGTCTGGTGAAAGGTTATGTTTGCTCGGTAGAAATGGTTCAGGTAAATCTACCTTATTAAAACTAATTAGCGGCCAAATACAGGCTGATGATGGCACTATTCGTAAACAAAAGCATCTTCGAATTAGTATGCTTGGGCAAGACTTGCCGGAAGCAAACGAATTGAGTGTCTATCATTTTGTTGCACAAGGAGCTGGCAGTTGTCATCAACTTTTAGTAGATTATCATGACTGTTCGGCGAATATTGATGCTGATTCTTCGACGAAAGATCTCGAAGTTCTACAGAAAATCCAAGATAAATTAGATGCAGAAGATGCTTGGCAATATGAGCAGCGAATAGCCACAGCGATTAACCGGCTACAGCTGAATGCTGATGACTTGATGAGCAGTTTGTCTGGAGGGAGAAGAAGAAGGGCAGCCTTAGCCAAGGCGTTGGTTTCTCAACCGGATCTACTATTACTTGATGAGCCGACGAACCATTTGGATCTAGACAGTATTAAGTGGCTAGAAACGAACCTACCTTCAATCGCTAAAACATTGCTATTTATTACCCACGACAGACAGTTTGTTGATGCATTAGCAACTAGAATTATTGAACTTGATCGGGGACAGTTAAAAAGCTATCCGGGAACATTTGCTGAATATTACTTGAGAAAGCAAGAACAACTTGAAATTGAAGAACGCGAAAATAAACTTTTTGATAAAAAGCTTGCTGCTGAAGAAGTCTGGATAAGACAGGGAATTAAAGCTCGACGTACAAGAAATGAAGGTCGGGTTCGTGATCTAAAAGCACTCAGAAGCCAACGAGCAGATAGAAGAGAAATACGTGGAAATGCAAAGATCAAAATTGAGGCTGCAAGTTCCTCTGGCAAGCTAGTTGCTGAGTTGAAAAGTGTTAGTAAAGGATTTGACAGCAAGACAATAATTAATAATTTCAGTACCCGTATTATCAAAGGTGACAGAATAGGGATCCTTGGCGACAATGGAAGTGGTAAAAGCACGTTACTGAAACTTATCTTGGGTGAATTAAGCGCTGATTCAGGTGAAATCTATCTAGGTACCAATTTAGATGTTGCTTACTTTGATCAAACCCGTGAACAAATTGATCCTGAAAAAACGGTCGGTGACAATATTGCTGATGGTAACGACTTTATCAGCATTAACGGTCAACAACGTCATGTTATTAGCTACTTACAGGATTTTCTGTTTAGTCCTGATCGTATTAGAACCCCAGCTAAAGCACTGTCTGGTGGTGAATTTAGTAGACTAATGCTAGCTCGTCTTTTCTCTAAACCTAATAACTTGCTTGTCCTAGATGAACCAACTAATGATTTAGACTTGGCAACCTTAGAGTTACTGGAACAACAAATTGCTGATTACAAAGGAACCTTGCTACTGGTATCCCATGATCGTGCATTTATTGACAATACTGTTACATCATTGATATGCCTTGATGGTACTGGCTATGTGAGTGAGTTTGTTGGTGGGTATACAGACTGGATCAACTATCAAACTGAATATGCAAAGCAAAAAGTCGCTGAACAAAAGCAAGCAGCGAACAAGGCATCGTCTAAAAAGCAGAATAAGTTGAGTTATAAAGACCAGCGAGAGTTAGAGCAACTTCCCGATATAATTGCAAAACTAGAAGAACGAATGTCAGAACTTCAAGGACTAATTAACAGTCCAAATTTTTTTAGTGGTGATACAAGTGAAACTCAACCGATCTTGGACGAACTTTCCTCCTCTGAGAAAGATATTGCAACGCTTTATTCTCGTTGGGAAGAACTAGAATGAAGTTAAAGTAATACATTAAGAATGCTTGCTAACAATATGTTAATTAAAGATATAACAATACTTTTAGACAAGAATATGTGTATCGTATATTGCATATTGCTAAACAGAATTAATAATGCAGGTAATCAACCAAATACTCGAAACTGCATCGCAAAAGGCATGACTGCACTGTGGGGTAGCAAGCCTTGTTAAAGAGATCTATATGATTCGTTTCCCCATGACCCCAGTGAGTAAGATGGTAATATTGGCAGATTACCAGAGTCGAGACGTAAAGGCTGGTACTAATACCTTTTAACCTAGAATCCTCAGTTGACCGGCTCAAAATTATGATTATGTACTTTATAACAGCAACTTATAGAAGGATTAGTATTCACCAATTGAGTGAGTTTGCCTAAGCCTAAAAATCACACACTTAAATGCGTCCAACTGAGGATTCTAGGTTTAACCTGTTATAGGTTTAAGTTTAAAAAAAATTGTTAGATGATAAATTACTCCCATTCATCATCTAATTCATTTTCCATATGTTGTAAATGTCGATCTAATTTGTTTAGAAGGTGAAATAATTCTTCTTTTTCCTGATCTTTAAAACAGGAGTCAATGAGTTCGCCAGTTTCGATACGTTTGGGGGAGATGATATCGTGAAAATCAGCACCGGCGTCGGTAAGATAAATTAATACTCTGCGTCGGTCGCGCTTAGAAATTTTTGTATCAACAAAACCCAGCCGCTTGAGTACCTTTACTCCACGAGTGATAGTTGCTGCATCTGTGACAAGAACTTCTGCTACACGACCGTTTGTTAGGCCTCCATAGGCACCAAGAATTGATATAATTCTCCATTCTCTCTCGCCAATCGGTACACCTGTTTCCTGTAGCAACAGTGGTAGTTTATGACCAGCTTGCGCCATTTTTGCACCGAACCTAAACATTACAAACGGTAGAAAACTTTGCAGATCCATGCTGTGTTTTACTTTGCCAGGTGCGGCTTTCTCTGTAGGTTTCTTGTCGGCCATATCTCTTTACCATACTGTTGCTGAAACTTTTCAAGCTCAGCAAGTGTTCGATTATTTTAAACGGCCTCTATAATCATTGCTATACCTTGACCTACACCAATACACATTGTGCAAAGCGCATAACGTTTACCTGTTCTCTTTAACTGATAACTTGCTGTAGTAACAAGTCTTGCACCACTCATTCCAAGTGGATGGCCAAGTGAAATTGCGCCGCCATTCGGATTTACTCTTGGATCGTCATCAACAATACCCAGTTCGCGCATTACTGCTAAACCTTGTGCGGCAAAAGCTTCATTGAGCTCGATGACATCTATTTGTTCGAGCATCAAGCCGCTTTTTTTCAATACTTTTTTTGTTGCAGAAACGGGGCCTATACCCATAATTCTTGGCTCTACACCTGAAGTTGCCATAGCAACAATTCTAGATAAAGGCTTAAGCCCTTGTTTTTCAATCTGCTCTTCAGAAGCTATTAACAGTGCACAAGCACCGTCATTAATACCAGAAGCATTGCCTGCGGTAATAGTACCATTTTCTCTAAAAGGTGTTGCTAATTTAGCTAGACCTTCTAAAGTTGTACTA
>JAAGZM010000354.1 GCA_024206355.1 Gammaproteobacteria bacterium
GCATTTTGACTACGACGCCTTTTAAAATTGGCGCGCCCGGCAGGATTCGAACCTGCTACCCTCGGCTTAGAAGGCCGATGCTCTATCCAGATGAGCTACGGGCGCATGGTTTTGGCAAATAAAGGTGCCAGCGCTTGAAAAAATTGGTCGGGGTAGAGAGATTTGAACTCCCGACATCCTGCACCCAAAGCAGGCGCGCTACCAGACTGCGCTATACCCCGAAACTATGTTGTAATATTACTATAAAAATCAGTAAGTTAGTTATATTTCATCAACCATTTTACCGACCCACCTACAACAGGGTTGGCATTATACCTAAACCCCACTATATCTCAACACCATTTTTTGAAAATCTTTGATTGTTTTTTATAAGGTTTTTTCCGTAATTTGAAAAACACTTCTAGTAGGAGTCATCTAACTCCGATATTATTGATAATTACATGATTTCTAGTAATTATTCTAAATATACTCAAAAGTGGTATTGAAAAGAATTGTTAGATAAAGGATATTAGCCACCATTAATCACTCGTAATAAAAGTAGACAAAACTATGGCTCAAATTATTGATGGGAAAGCAGAAGCAGCAAAAGTTAGAGAAGAAGTTGCAATAAAGGTTAAAGCACGTGTTGCTGAAGGATTACGCTCACCTGGCTTGGCTGTTATTCTCGTTGGAGCAAATCCTGCATCGAGTATTTATGTAAATAAAAAAGGCGATGCTTGCGTTGAGGTAGGTTTTGAATCGCAAATCATTCGTAAAGCAAAAGAAACTAAGCAACATGAATTAGAAGCACTTATTGATAAACTCAATGAAGATGACTCTATTGATGGCATACTTGTTCAATTACCTTTACCTGAGCACCTTTCAGCTGATTCTTTAATTGACCGTATTAGAGCCGATAAAGATGTTGATGGTTTTCATCCCTACAACCTAGGTCGACTTGCTGCTAGACAACCTTTACTACGACCTTGTACACCTTATGGTGTAATACGACTCCTGCGTACTGTGTTTGGTAAAAAGGATCTTAAAGGCAAAGATTGCTGCATCGTTGGTGCCTCAAATATTGTCGGTCGACCACTGATGCTAGAAATGCTACTTGAAGGAGCAACAGTAACAGTCGCACACAGATTCACCAAAGACTTAGCAGCTCAAGTTAGTAGAGCTGATATTGTAGTCGCAGCAGTGGGAAAAGCTGGACTCATTAAAGGCGAGTGGATTAAAGAGGGTGCAACAGTGATTGATGTCGGTATCAATAGACTTGAGAATGGTCATCTCGTTGGTGATGTAGAGTTCAAAGAAGCCTCAGAACGAGCAGCCTGGATAACGCCTGTACCTGGAGGTGTAGGTCCTATGACGGTCGCAATACTCCTAAGAAATACACTTTACGCTTGTGAGCACCTACACTAATTCCTTTTAGTTTCGGCGCCAACTAGTTCCTGCTGCGGTATCTTCAAGTAAGATACCTTCGGCAGTGAGCTGATCACGGATCTCATCACCTCTTGCCCAATTTTTATTTGTTCTTGCTTCATTACGCTCCAAAATTAATGCATCGATTGCTTCTGACGAAAGCCCATCATCATCACCCTTGTCTGCTTGAAGCCACTGTTCAGGATCCTGTTGTAAAAGACCTAGAGGCAGCGCCAAGTGCTTTAATCGAGCACCAAGTTCTGAAGCTTTTGTGGGGTCAGATGATTTTAGTTGATTAATTTCTTTAACAAGTTCAAACAATACCGCTATTGCACCAGGTGTATTAAAATCATCATCCATTGCAGCAATAAACTTGGCTTCGTAATCGACACCCTCTTCTGTGCAAAGCTTTGGGATATCTAAACCACGTAAGGCTGTATAAAATCGTTCTAAAGCGCCTGCTGCTGCATCAATGTTATCAGTGCTGTAATTTAGCTGACTTCGATAATGAGCATTGACCAAGAATAGTCGAACCGATTCGCTATCGTATTGTTCGAGGACGTCTCTTATTGTGAAGAAATTATTCAGCGACTTAGACATCTTTTCTTTATCAACTTGAACCATACCTGTATGGATCCAGGTTTTCGCGTATTGCTTGCCTGTAGCCGCTTCACTTTGAGCAATCTCATTATCATGATGTGGAAACTGAAGATCAGAGCCTCCACCGTGAATATCAAATGTGTCTCCCAGCTGAGACATTGACATAGCAGAGCACTCAATGTGCCAGCCAGGTCGACCATCACCCCAAGGTGATGACCAAAAAGGTTCACCAGGTTTTACTGATTTCCAAAGCGCAAAATCAAGAGAATCTTCCTTGTTTTGATCAATATCTACTCGAGCACCACTTTTTAATTGCTCAACATCCTGTTTCGATAAGCAGCAATAGTTATCAAAAGCACTGACACGATAATAGACGTCTCCGTCACCAACTATATAGGCTGCATCATTGGCTATGAGTTTCTCAATAATTTCAATGATTCCATCTATGTGCTCCGTTGCTCTGGGCTCATAATCTGGTGGAAGCATGCCTAATGCGTAAAAGTCTTGATGCATTTCACCAATAAAGCGCTCTGTTAAAGTGTCAAAAGCTTCACCGTTTTCATTAGAGCGAGTGATTATTTTGTCATCGATATCAGTAATATTGCGAACGAAAGTTAAATCATAGCCACGAAAACGCAAATAGCGCGAGATCACATCAAAAGAAACAAATGTTCGACCATGGCCAATATGGCAAAAATCGTAAGTCGTAACCCCACAAACATACATGCCTACTTTATTTCCATTGATAGGCTTAAATATCTCTTTTTGTCGTGTTAGGTTGTTATAAATCGTTAACATTGTGCTTCTCTTGCATTTTATTGAACGTTCCCTTTGAGGAACGGTTAAAAAAGCTCTATTATACCCATCAATTATCGGTATCAAATTGAGCCGTTTCTTAGCTAAGCGATATTGTAACTGCTTAATTACTTATGGAGTAGCCATATGAATTATTTTCTTCGAACTATTTTAATTATTTTTATATTTATTGCATCGATTGGAGTCACTCAAGCTGCTCCCAAGGCAATTATCAAAATAGAAACTAGCTTAGGCAATATTATTGTTGAACTGGATCACCAGCGTGCACCAGCCACAGTTAAGAATTTTCTGTATTACACAAAAAAGAAATTCTACAACGGTACAATTTTTCACCGTGTTATCCCTAATTTTATGATTCAAGGTGGTGGTTTTGATGTTGGTTTATCGAAAAAAAGCACTCGCTCTCCTATTAGAAATGAAGGTAAAAATGGCCTAACCAATAGTTATGGCACCATTGCTATGGCTCGAACAAATGATCCTGATTCTGCAACGAGTCAATTTTATATCAATACAAAAGAAAACACCGATTTAAACTCAACATTTGACAAATATGGTTATACCGTATTTGGTAATGTCATTGAAGGTATGGATATTGTTATGAAAATATCAGATGTTCCTACTCAAAAGATTATGAATATTGGAGATTATGTTCCATCTAAGCCCGTTATCATTAAATCAGTAACACAATTAAATGATCCAAAAAAATCAACTGAAAAGCCAAAAGAAGTAAAAACACCACAATCAAATAGTAAAACCAACAATTCAAAATATAAGGAAAAGTAAATGATCATTATGAAAACATCAATGGGTGATATCACTCTAGAATTAGATGCAGAAAAAGCACCTATCACTGTCGCTAACTTTCTTGAGTATGTGAAAAATGATTTTTATTGTAATACAATTTTTCATCGCGTTATCAATGGTTTTATGATTCAGTGCGGTGGATTCGAGCCTGGTATGAAACAAAAAACAAGCAATGATGAAATTCAAAATGAAGCTAATAATGAGCTCCCTAATGAGCACTATACAATTGCGATGGCACGTACTAATGAACCTCATTCAGCTAGCAGCCAGTTTTTTGTTAATACAAAAAATAATGGCTTCCTTAACTTTAGCTCTGAAACAGCTCAAGGCTGGGGTTACTGTGTTTTTGGTAAAGTAACTACAGGTCAAGACGTTGTTGACGCAATAGAAAAAGTTGCAACTGGCTCTAGTGGATTTCATCAAGATGTTCCTGTGGAAGATGTTGTTATTCATTCCGTTGAGATCGCTGAATAAGTGAAACAACTTTTTATCTCTGATTTACATTTGTGGGAACAGCAGCCTGAACTAGAGCAACTGTTCCAACACTTTATGCAAGAGCAAGCGAGTGAAGCTGACGAACTTTATGTTCTCGGAGACTTGTTCGAAGCATGGATTGGAGATGATGCGACTAATCCAATGGCTGAAAGAGTTATCAATGCTTTTAGCCAATTTTCAAACCGTGGAGGAAAACTCTTCTTTCTGCATGGTAATCGAGATTTTTTACTAGGCTCTGATTTTGCTAAAGCCACTGGAGGAATAATTTTACAAGAACCTCACAAGATGAGGATCGCTGGTAAAAAAGCTATATTAATGCACGGTGATTCACTTTGTACCGCAGATAAAGAATACATCTCCTTTCGCAATCAAGTTCGTTCAGAGCAATGGCAGCAACAATTTCTGGCACAATCTGTCGAACAGAGGCAAAAGATTGCTAGAGATATTCGAGATAGCTCGCAAGCTCGTGGTAAGGACATGAATGAAGAGATTAGCGATGTAGCAGCTGATGAAGTCAATCGAATCATGACTGAGTATGACGTTTGTCTACTTATCCATGGTCACACCCACCGACAAGCAAGATATCCACTCACGATTAACAACCTGTCTGCAGAGCGAATTGTATTAGGCGACTGGGGAGCAACAGGATCTGTACTCATTGCTGAGGATGATAATATTCATATTCATAACTTCAAGCTGTCTTAACAAACTAAGAACATCAGTCTTACTATTTCACAGCTCATGTAACAATTCACAGTATTAATTATTTTGTTTAATAATCACTAAAGTGTAAAGCTAAAGCTGCTGCCAGGAGTCTTTTGAGTAGCCAAGAAGATCAAAATCAACTTTATATAATTGATAAACCCGTTCAGCAGATTGTTCCGTATATTTAAACCCATTAACAATACCACTTGCATTGATTTTTGTAGCTAGCTTCTCATAGAGCCATTCTTCTTTAATACCAAGCGGCGTTAGAATATTTGCCATACCATAATTAAATTCGGTCTCAATCGGATAAATATAACGATATTGTATTTTATTCATACATAACACTGCATTTTGCGTATCCCAATGCTGATTACGTTTAAATTCAGCTTGAGATTCAACAAAAGATAAAAAAGTTAGAAATGGTATGGCAGTAGAATCATCACTTCCTTGAAGCTCATTAACCAACGCAAACTGACGTATTTGTGTTACTAGCTTACGAACACTTGCTGGATAATTTTTAGAATTGAAACCTTTAACAAACTTATCATTCCAGGCTGACAAAATTCTACTATAGGGATTCCTCACAAAACAATGAAAGCTGTAGTCATTGATATTACCAAAGGCATCAATAAAGTCAGCTAATGGGCTAGTAGTATATCTACGAGTATGAGTCATTGGCCATAGTTTTGAGCGAAAAGGCGGCTTATTTAACAAGTGCATAGCTTCTACAAATGCTTTACGAAATGCTGTTGAGCCAACCTTTGGATTTAAACATACAACAAATCGATGCTGTCTATTTACATAAGCCTTATAAGGCGTTATGTGGGATGATCGTAGTATATTTACAGTTTGTGTTAATGATTTAATTAAAGTCATAAAGTCCACAAGTATAAGTTGATATACCATTATAACCCATAGGAAATTCAGTTGCTTCCAAATCATTTAAGAATGACTTTGTTACCAACATTTATGTCTCAGCTCACATGTTACGTCGATATTCTCCGCCTACTTGATATAAAGTATGGGAAATTTGACCCAACGAGCAATATTTAGTGGTATGTAGCAACTCTTCGAAAATGTTTTGTCCATTACAGGCTACTTCCCTTAACTTTTGCAGAGCTTTTTCTGCTTTTTTATTATGCAGTTTTTGATAAGATGAAACCGATTTGATTTGGTCGTTCTTAGACTCATCAGAAGAACGCACTAATTCTAACACTTGTAGATCTGATTCTGAATTTTCTGCTAAGAATGTGTTAACACCAATGATTGGCAATGAGCCATCATGCTTACGATGTTCATATTCCATACTTTCTTCCTGAATTTTACTTCGCTGATACATGGTATCCATAGCACCTAACACACCACCTCTTGCTGCAATGCGATCAAACTCCTCATATACAGCATGCTCAACCAAGTCGGTTAGGTTATCGATGATGAAAGAACCTTGCCACGGATTTTCACAAATATTCAAACCTAGTTCTTTGTTGATGATCATCTGAATTGCGACTGCACGTCTAACTGATTCTTCAGTGGGTGTTGTTATAGCTTCGTCATAGGCGTTGGTGTGCAATGAGTTACAGTTATCAAAAATCGCATACAGGGCTTGCAGGGTTGTACGAATATCGTTGAATTGTATTTCTTGAGCATGCAAACTGCGACCGGATGTTTGGATATGATATTTCAGTAATTGACTTCGCTTTGAGGCATGATAACGCTTCTTCATTGCTCTAGCCCAAATTCGACGGGCGACTCGACCAATTACCGCATACTCAGGATCCATACCATTACTGAAGAAGAAACTCATATTAGGTGCAAAATCATCGATATCCATACCACGAGCTAAATAGTATTCGACTAACGTAAAGCCATTCGCTAAGGTAAATGCAAGCTGAGTAATTGGGTTCGCGCCTGCTTCTGCAATGTGATAACCAGAAACCGAAACAGAGTAGTAATTTTTTACCTGATGTGTAATGAATGATTCTTGAACATCGGCCATCATCTTCAAGGCAAACTGTGTTGAGAATATGCAGGTATTTTGTGCTTGATCTTCCTTGAGAATATCGGCTTGAACTGTTCCGCGAACCTGCTTCATTGTCTCAGCAGAAATTCGAGCATAGGTTTCTTCATCTACGAATTTATCACCAGTGACCCCGAGTAATCCTAGACCAAAACCATTATGTCCATCGGGTAATTTGCCTCGGTACTCAGGTCTTTCATTTCCGAGTATTTGTTGAAGCTTCTCTTCAGCTTCTTCCCAGAGACCTTCTGACTTTAGGTGTTTTTCAATCTGCTGATCGATGGCAGCATTCATAAAGAACCCTAGCATCATCGGCGCAGGACCATTAATAGTCATCGAGACTGATGTTGAAGGTGCGCATAGATCGAAGCCAGAATACAGCTTCTTCATATCATCGAGTGTTGCGATTGATACGCCTGAATTACCAATTTTACCGAAAATATCAGGTCTAATAGCTGGATCTTCACCATATAAGGTAACTGAATCAAAAGCCGTTGATAGACGAGCAGCCTCATTTGATCCTGCTAAATAGTGAAAACGTCTATTGGTTTGTTCTGGAGTACCTTCACCTGCAAACATACGTGTTGGATCTTCACCAGCACGACGGTAAGGGTATCCACCTGCAGTAAAGGGATAACCACCAGGTAAGTTTTCTCTGAATAGGAAGCTTAACTGTTCTCCCCAAGATTTATATTCAGGTGCAGCAACTTTGGCAATATCAAGACCACTCAATGATTTTTTATAATTGTCACCTGTTACGTCTTTGCCACGAACCTGATAACTAAAATGTTCATCACGAACCTGATGATAACGTTCAGGCCACTCCTGCAAAGCAGTTTTACTTTCGCGATCGATTTCATCTAAAACTGCATTATATCGCTGTCGCAATGTTGCAATACTGATATCATCAGTCGTTAACTGGTCACTTGAGTAGCTTTCCAAAATTGCAGGACGTAGATCAGCATCCATTTCACCTAAAATTTCATAGTAATGTTGAGCTTTTCGAGCAAGTTCAGCCTGTTGCTCAATCCATTGATGTTCTTCACGCCCGGATTCAGCAATATCAGCTAAGTAGCGCGTTCTATTTTGTGGGATCAATATTTCAGTGTCAGGCACTGCATCAGCTTGGCCTGCGAGTAAATCTATTGTCGGCTTCCAAGGATCTGCATTTAACTGCATTTTTTCGGTTAATGTCTCCATGATCCTACCGAAAGCTTGATTCATTCCAGGATCATTAAACTTGCTGGCGATACTGCCACAAAC
>JAAGZM010000355.1 GCA_024206355.1 Gammaproteobacteria bacterium
CTAACGGCCCGGCCGGCTGCAATCTCGACTATCGATTGTAGGTATTGCGACGCGCCGACCTGATCGGGCGAACCGCTCGGCACGATCCCGGAAGCCTTTAGTAGCGCTTGTTGCTGCCCGAAAATATCATTTAATAGCGCGGCCTCCCACGGCGTGCCCGTGCCGTCGCCCGGGGTGGTTATATTTTGGGCTTGTCCGTATGGATACTCGCTACTGGAAGCCGCGACCTTCCCCGGATACTGCGTTTCTGGATTAATTGACATTTTTAGCTGTCTCTATGAGTAGTTTATCATTATACCTAACCATTGCTGGCTAGGGCAAATCTTCAAACAAAGCGCCTCAAACTCGTCGCGCCGTTTCGAATCGACTGTCGCGCTATCTCCGAACGTAGCGCCGCCTATATAAAGGATATAGGGCCATTTTTCTGTATCAAAGGGGACGACGTAATCGAGAGAAAAGTCGACGAAAGTCACAAAATTTCCGCATGACGCCAGCGCCTCGCCGCACTGCGCGACGTCCTCGCCGCACTGCGCGAGGACGCCGCGCTCGGTGCGTACTACTTTATTAACCAGCGCGTACCCGGTAGGCGTGTCGCTGTTGCCTAGCTCGGCGACGTCCTCGCCGCACTGCGCGACGTCCTCGCCGCACTCGACGACGTAGGTTGCGCTGGTCCCGCTTCGCTGCAAGTACACAAGGGGGTTGCGCGCCACCGTGCAAGATTTAACGCCGACGGCGGGCTCGCTGCCAGGCTCCCACCATTCATGGACATAGACGTCGAAACCAGAACCTTGCAAAGTGTCCTGGATATACCGCGGGGCCTGCCCGCCGGTTAGTTGCCACGCCCCGGCCAGCCGGTCGCGCCGCGCCTGCGTCGATAGCCCGACGTCCCGCAGCCCGAATTGAGAATCCCATAGATCCAGCTGGGTGGTTTTCTGCGGGTCAAGGTCATCGAATACCCCATCAATAAAAGTCTTAGCCTCCGCCCCGGTCTCGCCGAGTCCGTCCATAAGCTCGCGCAACTGCTTATTACCCGACAGACGCCAG
>JAAGZM010000356.1 GCA_024206355.1 Gammaproteobacteria bacterium
AAAGCCTTACATAGAATGACTATGAACGGCTTTTTAGTCGGCGCCACTAAGCCTAAAAAACACACACTCAAACGCGTCCAACTGAGGATTCTAGGTTGAACTGGCGTTTTATCAAAGCTAGTGTTATCTTTTGTTGCTTTCAAAATCATATAAATTCCACTTAAGAGAATATTAAATGTCTACAAAGCATGGATTAAATCGAAACTTAAGACGACTAGATACATTTGCACTTGCCTTCGGAGCGATGATTGGCTGGTCATGGGTTGCTCTAATAACAGGAATCATTGGTCGAGGCGGTAGTCTTGGTGGAATGATTGGAACAGTTATTGTAGGTGTGATTATTTTAGCAATTGGCTTGATTTATGCTGAACTTGCGTCTGCTATGCCAGATGTAGGTGGTGAGCATGTTTATTCAAAACGAGCATTAGGTGGTCTAGGCTCTTTTATTTGTACATGGTCTATTGTATTTGTTTATGTGGCAGTCTGCGCGTTTGAAGCGGTAGCATTGCCGAGTGTTTTGTCCGGTCTATTCCCAAATCTAGGTGAGCAAACCTTATGGACAATCAATGATGCTGATGTTTATTTAGAGCTAGCACTGGTCGGCGCTGCAACTTCCGCAATCATTACATGGGTAAATATACGAGGCATCAAACTTGCTGCTGTCATTCAGACCATTGTAGTTGGTGTTATATTACTTGCAGGGTTAATGTTGATAATAGGAATAAGTAATAGCGGAACTATTGAGAATATGGAACCACTGTATGTGGGTGGTGCAGGAGGGATGTTAGCTGCAATGGCTCTTGTGCCCTTTATGATGACCGGATTTGATGTCATTCCACAAGCAGCTGAGGAAATCAATTTACCTCCTCGTAAAATCGGAATATTGCTCGTTATGTCAATTGTTTTTGCAGTGAGCTGGTATATTATGATTGAGCTTGCAGTCTCATCTTTACTTACTAATGAAGCACGAAACATGGAGTCACTTGGCACAATTGCTGCGGCAGAAGCAGCATTCGGTGAAAAAGGAAAAATCTTCTTACTAATAGCTGGCCTAGCTGGGATCTTGACGAGTTGGAATAGTTTTTTAATCGGTGGTTCACGTGCAATTTTTGCTATGGCTGAAGACGGTATGTTGCCAGTTTTCTTAGCACATGTTCATCCTAAGTATAAGACTCCATCTAACGCAATTTTGTTCATTGGTATCATTGGTATTCTAGCTCCATTATTAGGACGAACAGCTTTGGTTTGGTTTGTTGACGCAGGTTCATTTAGCTTGATGATTGCTTATCTTTTAGTTGTTGTTTCTTATATTGTTTTGCTTAAACGAGAACCAGAAATGGTAAGACCTTTTCGTGCTAAAGGAGGTATTTGGCTTGGAATATTTGGAGTTATTGCCAGCTTAGGAATGGCAGCACTTTATTTGCCTAATATGCCAGCAGCTCTAATTTGGCCACAAGAATGGTTGATGGTTTTAGCTTGGTTTGGACTAGGTGCCTTATCTTATCGATTCATCTACCT
>JAAGZM010000357.1 GCA_024206355.1 Gammaproteobacteria bacterium
AGATCCTATGGGCTCAAAAGGTGCCCGACTCACTACCCAGTTGACACTCGCTTCTCGGTACTTAGTACTTATGCCTCAAATATCGCATATCGGCGTCTCTCAACGCATCGATTGCATCAAAGAAAAAGAGCGATTACGAGGACTTGTTGTCGATTTAATTGAAGACTCAAACCAAGGCTTTATTGTTCGAACAGCTGCAGAAGGCGTTAACGATAAGAAAATACAATCCGACATCCTCTTTTTACAAAAACTATGGAGTACTATTGAAAAAAGAGTACCTGAAATTAAAGACGGCAATATCGTTCATGAAGACTTATCATTAATATTAAGAACTCTTCGTGATTTGGATCTCGCTAAATTCGATAAGATCCGCATTGATTCTCGAGAAGGTTTTCAAAAAATTAACCTTTTTACTGAAGAATTTATCCCTGAACTAACAGAAAGAATAGAGCTGTATACAGGCGAAAGACCTATCTTTGAACTTTATAACGTTGAAGAAGAAATCCAAAAAGCACTAGAGCGAACTGTCCAACTTAAATCAGGTGGTTATCTTGTCATCGATCAAACAGAAGCCATGACAACGGTTGATGTTAATACCGGCGCATTTGTTGGTCATCGTAATTTGGAAGAAACTATTTTCAAAACTAATCTAGAAGCAGCCGGCGCCCTAGCGAGGCAATTAAGATTACGTAATCTTGGCGGGATCATCATTATTGACTTCATTGACATGTTAGAAGAAGAACATAAACGCCAAGTTCTAAGAAATCTAGAAAAGCACCTTTCTAAAGATAATGCCCGTAATCAGATATCAGAAGTATCATCACTAGGTCTTGTGGAAATGACACGTCAGAGAACGCGTGAAAGCCTTGAGCATTTATTATGTGAAGCTTGCCCTGTCTGTAATAAGCGAGGTTCAATCAAGACTGTTGAAACAGTTTGTCTAGAAATTCTTCGTGAAATATTGCGAACTGATCGCGCTTATGACGTGCAAAAATTTTTAGTCATGGCAGCACCTCAGATTGTAGATGTGCTACATGATGAGGCCTCTTATATGGTTGCTGAGCTTGAAGAGTTTATTGGTAAGCCCGTTCATTTCAAAACTGATCCGTTATACACACAGGAACAGTTTGATGTAGTTTTGGTATGATTTTTATATTTTTATGCTAAAACGAATTTGCCTAATAGCACTCAATAAATTATTGCAATTTATAGCTGTTATACTAATCACTTTTGCAGTGCTGGTTACACTTGCAAAATACATTACGCCGACTATTAACGATTATCGTAGCTCAATAGAAAAGATTATTATAGAACAATCTGGGTTTGAAATATCAATTGGTAAAATTGAGGGAAACTGGGAATCTGTAGGCCCTGTTTTTGAATTATATGATATCCAGATAGGCCCCCATTCAACCAAAGCTTCTGAAAGAAACACTTTCATAAAATCCATTAAAATCAGCATTGCCACCTTCCCTTCAATCTTCTACCGGACACTAGTCACTGACAAATTGGTTATCGACGGCTTTTCAATTATTATTGATCAGGAACAATCTGGTAAATTTAGTTTCTCTAATATCTCGAAAACAAAAAATACAGGTATTAATCAAAATTTTGCAGCATCAATTCAAGACTGGTTGCAACATCAACATGAAATACAACTACTCAATACCCATATTGAAATAGGTCTCAGAAATGAGCTCAAATATCCAATTAAGCTTGATGAAATTCAATTTACTAAAGGCAACGATCTCTATCAACTGATTGGACATAGTAAGTTGCCAGGTAGAAACCAAATTGATTTCGTCTTCGAAGTTGATGACTTTTTAAATAATCCAGCTGCAAATGGACAACTTTATGTTGATACCCACAGAATAGATATGACGGAGTTGCCGCTCTATGCAATTTGGAAAGAAGCGGATATTGAGTCTGGTTTACTTGAGCTGAAGATCTGGGCTGATTGGAAAAATGGACGATTCGAATCGGCATTACTTGTTATGGAGGTTGATGATTTTTTGATGTCCTTATTAGATGAACCTCAAACACATCTAAATAAGATGGATACCTTTTTAGTTTGGCAACGCACAGAAAAAGGTTGGCTCTTTGAGTCACATCAAACAGAAATTATCAGTCAAGATAGAGTTTGGCCAGATCCATCATTGTTTGTTCAGATGGACCAAGATAGTAAGCAAAGGCAATATAATATCTCAATTTCTCATCTGGATCTTGGAATTTTGACCGATCTGGTTTTGACAAATTCCAATCTTGAATCAAACCTTAGGCAACAACTGTTGACAATGAATCCTAACGGTTTTTTAAATGATAATCTGATCAAAGCCACCGTTGATGATAAGAAACTAACAAGCCTTCGAGCCAATGCTCTGTTCTCTGAAATTACTTGGAAGCCATGGGGAAAAATCCCTGGAGTTACTAATTTCGCAGGGCAATTTGAAATTCATGAAAATTATGGCGAACTTATTGTAGATAGCAGAAATTCTGTTATTGATTATCCAGGATTGTTTCGTTGGCCTTTTGAAGTCAATAGTATTAATAGTCGTTTTTCATGGAAAATAACGGACGAACTTGTAGCTTTACAGTTGAGTAATTTTGATCTTGATATTACGGATGTAAAACTAAAGGCTGATGGTCTATTTAACATTTATCGCAATTCTAAACCGGTCGAAATGAATCTCTATGCTGAATTAGAGGATGGTAATGTCAGCAAAACAAGGTTCTTTTTACCTAATGCAGTAATGAAAGAAAATTTAGTTAACTATCTTGATCAAAGTATTAAGTCTGGAAAATTGGAAGGAGCACAAATTGCGTTGAGAGGGCCTGCAACATCGTTTCCTTTTGCTAATCCAGAAGGTATATTTTCAATTAATGCCCAAGTGACTGACACACAATACAAATTTACTGAGGGCTGGCCAATTCTTGAAAATATTAGTGCTGATCTCTGGTTTGTTGAGAAAGGAATGGATATCAGGATATCTGAAGGTACCAGTAATGGTCAGATAATTTCATCAGCTTCAGCTGTTATCAAAAATTTGAAAGCTAAACCGGCTTTACTACAGATACGAACAAAAAGCTCCGGCGATGCCAAAGACGGTATAAGTTATATCAATAATAGCCCTTTGAAAAATTCTATCGGTCCAATATTCGAGTATATTCCCACTCAGGGTCCCTTTGGACTTGAGCTTGATTTAGAGATCCCTCTTGTAGACAAAGTTGATGTTACTGTTAATGGTCAAGTTGACCTATTAGGTAATTCAATCACCGTTGTTCCTGTTGATATGGCAATCGACAATATTAAAGGGAATATCAAAATTTCTGATTCCTTAATATCAGCTGATAAACTCTCTGCAGATGTAATGGGAGACAAAAGTTTTTACCAAATTGAACAATTAATGGACTCGAAAATTGGTTTAGTTACTAATGTCCTTGGCAAAGGTAACTTTACTACCGTAGGTGTCAGAAAAGTATTTCCTGATTGGATCCCTAAGATGTTAGAAGGCAAATCAGAATTTGATCTTAAACTATCTTTTCCAAGCGTTCCATCGACACTTTTAGAAAAAGACATGAGTAATGAGCAAATTGCACACACACAACTCATTATGGATCTCGAATTCAATACAGCACTAAAGGGTATTAGAAGTAACTTTCCAGAACCCTTTAATAAAAAGGCTGAACAACTAGAAAAGTTTACCCTTAATTATAAACTTCTAAAAAACCAGCAACAATTATTTGTGGCCACTCTATCGGATCGTGCAGATATAAAGCTTCATATTGCTGATCAACAATCCCCTACAGGACAAATAGTTCTTGGCGGTGATAAGGCTGTTTTATCAAGAAATGAAAAAATAGAGATCACAGGAAAACTTAGTCAATTTGATTTGGAATCCTGGTTAACACTATTTCAGCAGCAGCCTGTGATATCTCTGAACAATTTTGAATTCACTGACTACAATAATTTTATTATAAAAAACCTTCAAGTTGAGGACTTCCGATATCATTTCTTAGATTTTGAAAATATAGATGTTTCTGCAGCAGAAAAAAATAATACGTTGCAGTTTAAAGTCGACAGTAAGAATATTTTAGGAAATATTATTATCCCTAATACCGACCTCAACATGCCTATTGATTTTGATTTAACTCATATATCTATTGCTGACCAATTTCCTGTATCAGAAATAGTTGAAAATAAAGAAATCAGAGTATCAAACTACCACCCCTTACCTGCAATGAAAATACACTGTGAAAGTTGTGTTTATAACAATAAATCTCTCGGTAAAACAACAATCAATCTTACACCATTAATAAATGGAAATGCATTTACAGTCAAAATGGGTAAGTCTGATATTCTGAGCATAGATATTGATGGACAATGGCAAAAGGACAATGTAAGCAGCCATGTATTAACTCGCCTATCTGGAAAACTTAAAACTGGAAAACTAGGTGCACTTCTGAATACTTTCAACCTCAAAACGGGTATCCATAAAACCAAGTTGAGCACTGAGGGAGATATCTCATGGGAAGGTGATCTGGGCCAGTTTAATTTTGATACATTAAATGGAAGCTTATCATTTAAAGGCGGCAAAGGAAGTCAGGAAGACATTAGTGATAAAGGAGCAAGAATTTTTTCATTATTCAGTGTGGGCTCTTTAGCTCGTCGTTTAACTTTAGATTTTTCAGATTTGTTTGGCGATGGTTTCTATTACGATAGCCTTAGCGGCAGTTTTGCTATTACAAATGGCTCATTCGCTACCACGAATTTTGAAATTGATGGAACATCGGCTGATCTTGAGATTAAAGGTAGTTCAGATTTTACAAATAATCGAATAGAAGAGTGCGTTAGAGTCACACCTGAGCTCAGTTCAAGTTTGCCTATCTTGGCAGGCTGGGCAATCGAGCCAGTGACTGGCATTGTTGTTTATTTAATGAGTAAAATATTTCAGCCAGCAATTAAGGTTGTAACCAGTATTCTATATACAATTGAAGGTCCAATTGATGCACCAATAGTCAAAGAATTTGGTAAAACTTCAGGCACAGCAGTTGTTGATAATTCAGGTGAAAAAGAAATAATGACTATCACTCCAGATGCAGAGCGTCCTACATTTACATGTAAATATGCTTTTGAGAAATAAACCTGTAAAATGCCCTCTACCTCTACTACCTGATCAATTCAAACACTAATTGAGAATGAACAAAAAATTATGACATCAAGAATGCTACAAACTGTCGAAAAACACTTTCTTTCACCTGGTGCAATAACTCGCAACGATTTATCAACCGTGATGGAAAGTATCCTTGGGAAAGCTGTTGATGCTGCTGATTTGTTTTTTCAAAGTCATCGTCATGAATCTTGGAGTATGGAAGATGGTATTGTAAAAGAAGGTAGTTATATCTCAGACTCTGGTGTTGGAATAAGAGCAATGACTGGTGAAAAAACTGGTTTTGCCTATTCCGAAGATCTGTTATTGCCCGCACTTCAACAATCAGCACTTGCCGCAAGAAGCATAGCAAAGGCAGGTCAAAGTGGTATTTTAAAGCCCCCGTCAGATCAATTGATTAAACCTCTTTATGAAGACATTGATCCACTTTCAAGTATTCCCGACAAAGCAAAAATTTCTCTTTTAGAACATATTGATCGATATACTAGAAAGCGAGATCCCAGAATTATCCAAGTCACTGCAAGCTTATCAGGTAGCTACGAACAGATGATGGTGATGGCCAGTGATGGAACATTAACGGCTGATATCAGACCATTAGTAAGATGCAGTATCAGTGTAATTGCCGAACAAGGCAAAAGAAGAGAACGAGGTTCAGCTGGTGCAGGAGGTCGAGAAGGATACCAACGGTTTATTCAAATAGCTGAGGAACAATACCAGGCCTCTGAAGAGTCTTTGACACTTGCCAATGAAGCGGTTGATCAGGCATTGATCAACCTTGAGGCGATTGATGCACCTGCTGGAAATATGCCAGTAGTGTTAGGACCAGGCTGGCCAGGGGTTTTACTCCATGAAGCCATTGGTCATGGACTTGAAGGAGACTTCAATCGCAAAGGATCTTCTGCATTTAGCAATCGAATAGGAGAGCAAGTCGCATCCAGTTTATGCACGATTGTTGATAATGGTACTTTAGAAAATCTTCGAGGTTCTATAAGCATTGATGATGAGGGAACACCAAGTCAATGCACCACTCTGATTGAAAAAGGCATCCTAAAGGGTTATATGCATGATAAACGCAATGCAAGACTTATGGGTGAAGCTTCAACAGGAAATGGTAGGCGAGAATCCTATGCACACTTACCTATGCCAAGAATGACAAACACTTATATGTTACCTGGCCAATCAGAGCATAAAGAAATTATCAACAGTGTCAAAAAAGGTATTTATGCAAACAACTTTGGTGGTGGTCAAGTGGATATCACATCAGGAAAATTTGTCTTTTCTGCCAGTGAAGCATACCTCATTGAAAATGGTAAAATAACCACACCTATTAGAGGTGCAACACTCATTGGTAATGGCCCAGAAACCCTTAGCAAAGTAAGCATGGTTGGTAATAATCTAAAGCTTGATCGAGGAGTTGGTATTTGTGGTAAAGAAGGACAAAGCGTTCCTGTAGGCGTTGGTCAACCTAGCTTGAAAGTTGATGAGTTAACAGTTGGTGGTACGGCAACATAACAATTTATTTTGAATCGATCAGCTCAGAGACTAATTTAAAGATTAAGCGAGCAGAATGTTTCTTTTTATCTTCATTTTTTCCATTTTTATGATTCCTGACTAACTGCCTTAAATATTGCAAATCAGTCGCTGGATATTGCTCAAAAAATTCAGATAATTTGTCATTATCACCTTTAATAAGTAGATCACGCCACTGCTCTTTCAAGTGAAATAAGTCACTGTCTTGTTGACTGCCATTTTCTATATCATTAATTGCAGATTCAATAGGTTCAGCATCTACATGACGCATCAACTTGCCAATATACTGTATTTGACGTTTTAGACCACCATGTTTAGTTATCTTTCTGGCAAGCATTATTGCATCAAATAATTTTTCATCCAGCGGAATATTTTTCAGCTGGCTATCCGGCAAAGCTACCAGTTTCTGTCCTAATTGGTGCAGAGCATGCATTTGTTTCTTAACGGACGTTTTACTCTCGAAATAGTCTTCAAGCTCACCAGCTGATACAAGTTTATCTTGCTTATTTACCACAATTAGTTTCCTTAAATTAGAATGCTAGATTAACATCAGTTGAATCAACTAACTAGCTGAAACATCCATCTTGAAGTAGAATGTTTATCTAATTGTTTACGCTGAGGGAATAACTAACATGACAGCCATCACTAGTGATGAACTTGATATCGACTTTGAAAAAAGCAGCATGTCAGAATTGATCAACGATATCTTGCATGAAGCAAAAGTACTGGGTGCAACCGAAGCTGAGGTAGGTATCAGTAAGCAATGTGGCTTATCTGCCAATGTTAGAAATAATGATGTTGAGACTATAGAATTTAATCGTGACTGTGGATTTGGAATTACGGTCTTTATCGGCAAACACAAGGGTAATGCAAGTACTTCCGATAGTAGCCCAGCAGCGATTAACGCTGCAGTTAAGGCTGCTATATCAATTGCCAAACAAACGACTGAAGATCCTTTTTCAGGACTCGTTGATGCAACTCTTATGGCAACAGAGATACAAGATCTTCAACTTGATCATCCCATGGGGATCACGCCTGAGATTGCAATTGAGCACGCACTTAATTCAGAGCGCGCAATGCTGAAAACGGATAAAAGGGTAAAGTCAGATGGCGCGACCTTCGCTAGCCACCGTGGTGTAAAGATGTACGGAAACTCTCACGGATTCTTAGCAGGATATCCTACAAGTCGTCACGCACTCAGTGCTGTTGCAATCGCTGAAGATAAACAAGGAATGCAACGTGATTACTATTACACTGTTTCTAGAAATGCCAAAAACTTACTCTCAGATGAGCTCATTGGCATAAAATCTGCCGAAAAAAGTATTGCCAGGCTTGGCTCAAGATCAATACCAACTGGTGAATTTCCTGTGCTATTTAATCCAGAAATGGCAGCAGGATTTTTCGGCCATTTTCTAAATGCAATTAATGGTGGCAGTCTCTACCGAAAATCATCATTCCTTGTTGATACGCTTGGCGAACAGCTGTTTCCATCATCTATCAATATTCAAGAACGACCTTATTTACTTGAAGGTCTTGGAAGTGCGCCATTTGATGCTGAAGGTGTTGCGACTCGCAATCAACATTTTATACGAGAAGGCATACTTAAGAGCTATATACTAAGCAGTTATTCCGCCAAACGTCTTGAAATGCAAACAACAGCTAATGCCGGTGGTGTCCATAATTTACATATCAGTAATACAGGACAAAATCTTCAAGAACTTCTCTATAAAATGCAAACAGGTTTACTTGTGACCGAAGTTATGGGACAAGGCGTCAACATTGTATCGGGTGACTACTCAAGAGGTGCAAGTGGTTTCTGGATTGAAAATGGTGAAATCCAATATCCTGTCGAAGAAATAACCATCGCTGGAAATCTTAAAACCATGATGACGAATATTGTCGCTGTTGGAAACGATTACGACTCACGTCTTTCAACACAAACCGGTTCCGTTTTACTTGAATCGATGACAGTAGCTGGCAATTAACTTAAAGTTCGAAAAACTCAGCTAAATCGCTAACCGCTTTCTGACCACCACCAAGCTGAAGAGATTTATGGATCGTCAGATATTCAACTTCATGTTCTTCAGCAAGTCCAGATTTGAGCTTTTGAGTGATTTCTTTAGTAATAGCTTCTACCGTTGCATTCTTTTGGATAAATTCTGGAACTAAGGGATTTTTAGCAAGTAAATTAGGTAAAGCAAAATGGTTTATTTTTAATAACCTACTATAAATTGCATAACTGAGTGTCGAGACCTTATAAGCGACAACCATTGGTTTTTTTAGCAACATCGCTTCAAGAGTTGCAGTTCCTGAAGCAAGTAGAACAGCATCAGATGAAGCCATAACGTCTCTAGATTTTCCGTCAACGAGAGTCAGTAATGCTTCTGCATTTTTCTCAGATACTAACTTATAAAATTGTTCATAACGTTTCTTATTAACGAGTGGTACAACAATTTGTAAATTAGGAAATTCAGCCTTTAAACGCACTGCTGCATCAATAAATAAAGGACCAAGAAATTTAATTTCACTTCCTCGGCTTCCTGGTAGCATTGCCAAAACTTTATTATCAATATCTAATCCTAGCTCCTCTCGAAACTTTTGAGTCTCAGGTTTCAATACCAACATTTCGGCTAGTGGATGACCTACACAACTAACGGGTATCTGATGTTGTTGATAGATGTTTTTTTCAAAAGGAAACAAGGTCAGCATATAGTCGACTGCTGATTTGATCTTTATAATTCGCTTTTCTCGCCATGCCCAAACCGAAGGGCTAACATAGTGAACGGTTTTTATTCCCGCCTGTTTTAATTTTAACTCTAGATCTAAGTTAAATTCAGGGGCATCGATACCGATAAATAAATCTGCATTCCAATCGATAATTTTTTGTGTCAGTTGTTTTCGTAGTTTTAGAAGACGTGGTAAACGTTTTAATATTGCCCAAATACCAATGATTGATAATTCATCTATTGGGAAGAATGAAGTACAGCCTTGCTCCTGCATAGATGGACCAGCGATACCAATAAATTCACAATTCGTAAATTTTTCATTGAAAGCCTGTAACAGATCTGCACCAAGTAAATCACCTGAACTTTCTCCAGCGACTACAGCAATTTTAAGTTTTTCTGATTCAGGCACGTTCAGCGGCTATCTGATAATGCCGCGTTTTGAAGCACATATAAAATCAGGCATACAGGCAAGTTCTGGGTAATCATCGACCATTTCGCTAATACTTAACATTGCATCATCTAAACTGAGTTTCTTTCGATAAATAATTTTAAAAGCCCGTCTTATTGCAATAATTGATTCCTTTGAGAATCCTCGACGTTTTAGTCCTTCTGAATTGATAGCTCTTGGTGCAACAGGACGTCCTTCAGCCATAACGTAAGGAGGAATATCCTTAAGAACAATACCATTTATTGCTGAAAAAGCATGGGCACCAACATGTACAAATTGATGAACCATACTAAAGCCACCCATAATCACCCAATCATTAATATGAACATGTCCTGCTAGCGTTGTGTTATTAGCAAGGATAATTTGATTACCAATCTGGCAATCATGAGCAATATGGGTATAACACATAACTAAATTATCATTACCAATACGTGTTATACCATTGTCTTGTACTGTTCCACGATGGACAGTGCAGCTCTCTCGAAATATATTATTATTTCCAATGATTGTTTTTGTAGGCTCACCAGCATATTTTTTATCTTGGTTAGCCTCACCAATACTTGAAAATTGGTAGATATGGTTACTTTCACCAATCGTTGTATGTCCATTGATAACAACGTGGGGAGCAACCACAGTACCTGCGCCGATTTCAACATTTTCGCCTATTACGCTATATGGCCCTACCTGAACAGTAGGATCCAGTTTTGCAGAGTCAGCAATTATTGCGGTTGGGTGAATCAAATTATGGTATCTCTTTATGGGCACACATCAATTCAGCTGTACAAACAACTTTACCATCAACGATTGCTTCGCCACTAAAGAACCAAATATCTCTTCGTACTTTCAGCTGCTTCACATGAAGATGAACCACGTCACCAGGTTCAACAGGTCGTTTAAAACGAGCCTTATCGATGCCAACAAAATAATAAAGTGACTTGTTATCAGGCTTTCTACCCATCGTTTTAAAGCCTAGGACACCAGTAGCTTGTGCAAGAGCCTCAAGGATTAAAACACCAGGCATTACTGGACGATTTGGGAAATGTCCGGTAAAACAAGGTTCATTGATGGTGATATTTTTTACACCATGGAGGAATTCTCCAACTTTATAATCAATGACCTTGTCAATTAAAAGAAAAGGATATCGATGGGGTAAGTTTTCCATTATTTCATGGATATCCATCGGAGAAAGTTTATTACTATCCATTTGCTCAGTCATGTTATTCTTCTTTTTCCTGTTTTATTATTTTTAGTTCTTTCTCTAAAAAACGAACATTATTAAAAAGATCATCTAGCTGCCTCATCCTAGCAGTCTTGCGTTTCCACTCTTTATTTGTCTGAGCAATATCGCCTGATGAATATATCCCAGGCTCAGAAATTGACTTTGTTAACAAAGTAGATACGGTTAAATGAACATTATCGCATATTTCTAAATGACCAATAACACTCACTCTTCCAGCCAGCGTACACCCTTTTCCGATGACTGTTCCACCAGCGACTCCTGTAGTAGCAGCCATAGCAGTTGCATCACCAATCTCTACATTGTGCGCTATATGAACAAGGTTATCCAGTTTCACACAGTTACCAATAACAGTATTATTTAGAGCGCCTCTGTCGATAGTGCTATTTGCACCAATCTCAAAATCATCGCCGATAAGCACCCCGCCAAGTTGAGGTATCTTTAACCACTCTCCAGAATCGTTAGCAAAACCGAAACCATCTGAGCCAATGATTACGCCACTATGTAAAATAGCTCTATTGCCTATTTTTACATTATGATAAATATTCACACCAGACCAGAGCCGAGAGTTATCACCGATAACGACATTTTTACCTAAGTAGCAACCAGGACCAATCGTGACATTTTCACCAATTTCACAACCACTATCAATAACCACTTTTGCAGCAATAGAAGCTGTTGCAGCAATTTTGCTATCAGCAGAAATTTCTGCCGCAGGATGGATCCCGGGCTCTTGTTGAGGCGTTGTATCAAATAGTTGTGCAGCTTTTGCATAGCCAAGGTAAGGATTATCCATTAAAAGCATATTTTCAACAGTATTTGGTGAAGATATCTGGCTCAAAATCCTAGAACTAATAATAACTGCAGAGGCTGAAGTTGTACTGAGGTATTTCTGGTATTGTATATTTGTTAGAAAGCTTAGTTGCCCAGATGCTGCTTTTTGGATATCGGCAACCGAATCCACAGTAATCGAGTGATCACCACGACATTCGGCTCCAATTAATTTAGCAATCTCACCTAGGCTCAGCATACAAACAAACTAAACTATAAATGTATTTGAGTTTAGTTAAACTTAGGATCTGTCATTAATGAAATAACTTTATTCGTGATATCAACACGATCGCTAATATAGGCAACTGACTCAGATTGTAAAACTATTGAGAAGTTATCTTGCAAAGCAACTTGATCGATTGCTTTTTTAATCAAAATTAGTAATTTACGTTGCTCTTGATCACTTCGCTTTTTATAATCTTCCTGAAAGTTAGTTTGCTTTAGTTTTAATTCACTAGCTTTGCCTTGGACACTACGAATTAAATCAGTTTTTTGCTGCTCGGTCATTGTTAACGCATCAGCTTGACCTTTAGTTTGTATACTGACTATCTCTGTCTCTAACGCTTTTAAGCCTTCAGCTCTTTCTTTAAATTCCTGCTGTAACGCAACTTGAATCGATTCACGCTGTGGTGCTTGAGTTGCAACAGCACGTACATTCACAGTGCCAATATTTAGATCCGCGGCTTGAGTTAAACCAGTAAAAAATAGTACCGCAGTTGCGGCAAGTAAAAAACGCTTATTCATCATTGTCTCCATTAAATAAAATTAATTTGCTTATACTTAAAATGTTTTCCCAATATTGAAAGAGAAATTTTCTGTTTCATCCTGCTCTTCTTGCTTAATACTTTTTGACAGTGTAAAAATTAATGGTCCCATGGGAGATATCCATTGTATTGAAAACCCCGCCGATACTCGATAGGTACTAGGGTCGCTAAAGTCTGGAATTTTTTCATATTCTTCAGGTTTCATATTACTATATATTTCATGAACAAACTTAGTATCCCACACATTACCTA
>JAAGZM010000358.1 GCA_024206355.1 Gammaproteobacteria bacterium
AGGCTAGAAAACATCAACTGTTTCTGTCGCTCTTGATCATCTAATAACTGATCGAGGTGATTGTAATTATAGGTTCCCGCTTTTGAAGACAAAGTCTCCCAGCTAGATAGTTTGTTGAGTAACATATTATTTGCTTCCTATGTGGCGCAATCCGTGAACCTGAAAATCATTTAAGGAGGTTTTGCATAATTTAACAAATGAGTGTTGTCAGAGTCAATTGCTTTCAACCTAGAATCCTCAGTTGGACGCGTTTGAATGTGTATTTTTTAGGCTTAGTGGCGCCGACTAGAAAGCCGTTCATAGTCATTCTATGTAAGGAATGAATTACAATGTCTACGATGGCTCTATACCCAACCAGCTATAATTCAAGGTTGGGTATAAGAGATTTCAGTGACTACTTTTTCTTGTCTTTATCAGGCCAAACAGCACCTTGCATAATCCAATAATAAATAAGCTCATTTTGTTTATCTGATAAAGGCCGCCCTTTTTGAGGCATTCTACGCTTATCAAAACTGGGCAAACTGGTTAATACATACAAAAGGCTTTTATCAGGATGATAAGGTGTCAAAATAGGTTTTTTACTTTCACCTCCACGATAAATAGCCATAGGTGAATCTAAGCGTAAGGCTCCTTTTTGCCTGGAAGGACCATGACAACGAAAACATTTTTTACCAATTAATGGATAAATATCTTTATAAAAGTCAATTTTTCTAAAAGTTTTTGGTTCAGGTTTCACTTCAAGATTTTTTAAATCCTCTGAAATTGATTCATCATCACTATCAACCTTTTGTTCAATCTTAGTTGTTTTTGTATTAGCAACGATCACAGGATCAGAAGCTAGAATATCATCAGTACTAGCAGTCTCAACTTCACTAGGGGTATTTATAATTTCAGTTAATAATTCTGTACCATGCACCATACTGCCACCAAAATGGCTACCAATGAGTAATGTAACAAAAGAAAAAAAGAGTGTAGTTTGATAAATAAGGGTAAACTTTTTATTGCCTAATGTTTTTTTGAAAAAATAGTAACTGAGCAAAATACTAGTGGTTGCCAATAATTGTGCACCAACATGAAGATTAAGTAAGTGTTTATCTTCACTCGAAAAAGAGAGTGTACTCATAAAGAATGTCCCAAAAATAACAGCAAGAACAGCCATAATACAACAGATCATATACATCGTATTTCGGTAGCGACGATTATCCTGATTACCGTTTACAATGCCTATAAACTCAAGAAAACTCAACCATGCAATAAAGGCAATGGGGAAGTGAACAACAACTGGGTGTAAACCACCAAGAAGTAACATTCGATAGGGAATATTTTCTTTCAAAGATTGTTCCACATTTTGTAAACTAAAAATAATAGCCAGCTCACCAATCATGTCAAATAAAGACATTAAAGCAACAATAAACAAGCATACTAATAAATAATGGATAAACTTCCATTGATATTTATAAGTACCTACATTCATTTCGTTATTCTCAGAATTATTCATTTTTTCTCCTTTGGCCTGAACATTATTACTCGGCCTACTTTTTTTGTTTTACAAACGGTTTTTTTTCAAAATCAATATGATAATGAAAACCTTTGCGCAACTTATAATCAGGGCATGGACTATGCCCTTTTAAATGACTCAAACAAACTAAACACAATGTACACTCTTTATGGTCAATTTCACCATTTTTCTTGATTGCATTATATTCACAACCCTTGTAACAGGTATTACAGGTCAAACAAGTTGATGCTCTAGGTAACATAAAACGACTAAAGAAACTGGTAATAACAAAAAATGCACCCAGAGGACATATGTATCGGCAAAAAGGTTTTAAGTAAAAAAGTGATGCTAGAAGAATAAAAGCCCACCAACAAAATATGAAAACATCTTGAGTCCATGGCAAAACTGTAAATGTATATTTAAATGGTTCAATTTCTGCAATTACATAGCCCCATTCATTTGAAACAAATAAAAAGGAGAAAACAACAGCAATAAGAACACAATATTTGACATACACAAGAGTACCATCCAGCCTCTCTGGTAGTTTTAATTTTTTTATACCTAGAAATTGACCAGCACGAAAAATCAATTCAGTTAGTGCACCAAAGGGACACAGCCAACCACAATACATTCCACGGCCAAAAAACAAAATCAAAATAAAAGTACTAGTCCAAATTATGTAAATAACAGGGTCAGTTAAAAACAAAGTAAATTCAATATCACCTTGAAAAAACTGAACCACAGTCAATACATTCACCACGGACAATTGACCATTTAAGTAAAAACCAAATATAATCACCGCGAAAATATAAAATAAATTTTGGAATTTTTTAATATTAGTCACTGATGTAATCTTACTCCGCCGAATAAGAGTAAAAACAGTCACAAACATCACTAGAAGAAAAATCGTTATAATAATTTCAAGCGGTTTATTCTTCCATGCTTTTAACCAGTAGGACTCAGCTTCTTCAGTAACCACTTTCTCTCTATGGTAAATTGACTCTGGGAGTCTAAAAGAAGATTTAAAACTTTTAAATTGACGTTTGTATGCAGACCCCATTTCATGCTGGCTAGCTAAAAAAATAAATTCAAAATCAATAGCCGGATTGAGCTTATCTTCAGGGGTAATAAAAATACCTCCTTCAGTAAACTTTGGAGCTGAGACTAAAGGGGATTGAGGCATATTTTCATAGTCACTGTCTCTAAAAATAGTAGCACTGGTTGAGCCTCCTTGCCCTTGCTCTAATCGAAAGCGGTCAAAGATCCCCCCTCTTGCAAAGCCTGAACCTTTAAATGATAAATCCCCTAAACTAAATACAACCAAAATATGTGAATTTTCAGCTTTAGACTGCATATAATGCTTATACCGTCTTTCTCCCAGAAGGGCTTTCCCGATTTGAGGTGCATCTGCCAGTGTGTACCAGATATTGCTTAAAAGTTGATGTTCAGCACCTGGATCAAAGTCTGTGGATTTGATTTGTAATTGGCCAAATACTTTTTCATCAATCATTTTGTCCCAAGTCCAAGCTTCAACTTCATTGATAAATTCACCTTTGTAGGCTTGGGGCTTAATCAATAAACCAAGATGCATTCCTAAGGCAGCTACACTTGTACGAATGGTTTCATTAATGACTAATGCAGTAACAGTGGCACCTGAGATGGCATCCACTTTTATTTGCTGTTTTTGGTTATTATCGCCAAAAGTAACCGGTTCATTAATATGATGGTTTTGATAAGGCTCAACAAAATCCGTTAAAGTGGATTCAGGCAAACCTATAAGAACAATCGGTTCTGAGTGCTCAATAATTTTGACACTTTGATAAATACCTTCATTATCGATACCAATAATGATATTTATGGGTGTACCAGAGTAGCCTTTTAATGAAGTAATATCTTCTGATAAAACCAAATACCCAAGTGGCATTTCATCTTTACCAAATACCTTAAGATAAGGGGTATCTTTCAGAGGTTTAACAGATACTGCATTAGGGTAATTTTCAATAAGTTCTTCATATTCAAGATCATTAATCAAATAGTCTGCATTGACCAAATTACAAGTAAAAAGATTAGTAAAGATACAGACAAAGAAAAACACTGAAGAAAGTATATTTATTTTTAACTTATTAATTAACGGTGTTATCGTCATGCTTTATAATTTTTTCTTAATATGCATATTAGATACTTGACCAGTCATACTTTCCCGGTGCTGTTTTACCAAGCTATCCCATGTTGATAGCTCACCGCCATACTCCTTTTGCATTTGGATGCTGTCAGACTTTGACTGCAATGCAACAACAGGGTATCCCATCACCATACGACGGTTAATTTTTGTCAAATAAGATGCATTTTTGTGATCAGTCCACTGATGTTGCTCAATGTCACTTATCAATGGATTGGTTTCTTTGTCTAACGTTTCCACCCAGATTTTAACAGGCTTTCCAAGTGGTGAAGGAATTTGATGGTAAGTCAACATATCGCCTATTGAACAAAAAAAGGCATGTTCACCATTACGATGCAAAATTTGTGCTCTTGGTGCAGGTTGATTCGCAATATACATTCCACAAATCGCACACTCATGTGATGAGTCAATTGCTTTTGGTTGATAATGCTCAGATGTTTGAATTGTTGTATCATTATTTTCATTACATGCTGAAAGAAAAAATACAGAAAAACTGAAAATCAAAGAAATAATAATAGAAGAAAATCTCATTATCGAAGACTCTTACGATAGTTTAAAATAATGGCTGACATTGCAAATGGCCCGACAATCCAAACGCCCCATAACATAAATATTTGAGCTACACTTGGTGGTGACATAACCAATCCCAGTGATTGCAAAAATTCAGCATTAGCAAATTCATTCATTAATTGAATACGGTATAAACCTGCAGGGTTCATTAAGATTAAAGAACTGGTAACTTGCGTTGATAATGAACCATCGGTGATCACCAATAGTCCTAATAAACCCAAATCAAAAAAGAAAACTAATAAAAACCAGAGTGTAATTACGATACTAATAGCAGTCGTCTGACGCTTTGCAAAAACTGAAATAGCAACACCTAAAGACAAAAAAGCAGCACCCAAACAAATAGTGGGCTCTAATAAAGTTAATAAAGCCTGATTGTCCTCAAATTCTGCCGTATAAATTGCTAAGCCAAAACCAATTAAAATAGAGATTGTTAATGCCATAAATCGAGCAATATATTTGCACAATAGTACTTCAACTCGATTAACTGGCAAAGATAAAATCAAGCGTAGACTATTACGTTCTCGTTCTCCAACAATGGCATCATGTCCTAAAATTAAAGCAACCAAAGGAACAAATAATGTGGCCAGTGTAATCATACTGGCACCAGCAAGAACCAGTGAATTATCTGAACTGCCTTGTTGAGCGTAGTTGACAATACCAATAGCCAAAAGCGTAAATAATATCGTGATGATAATGACCCACCGATCACGTAGGCGCTCTTTAAATTCATGTAAAATTAATGCTAATAAAACATGAGGCATCAGATTTCCTTTTCCAGAATCATTTCATACACCTCATTTAATGCCGGTTCAGTCATACTAAATGTAGCAATGATGTTATTATATTGATGCCAAAGCTCGACCAATTGTTTCAACTGCTTTTGATCACTATAGATATTCAACTGATGTCTATGAAATTGATATGAAATATGCTCAAAGGTATCCAGTTGTTCTAAAAACTGTTGTTGTCTCATCTCTTTGTTGTCTGTTTTAAAAGTCACCGACATTCGATAAGGTATTCCTTGAGCATTTATTAAATTTTCTGGTGTATCAAAAACTTGTACTTTCCCTTGATTGATTACACATATATGCGACACTCTTTTTTCAAGCATGGTTAAGTCATGTGTTGCTAACAAAACAATCCTATTCTTTTCACGCCATTCTTCCAAAATTGAGAATAATAACTTTAAACCATCTTTATCAAGTCCCGTAGTTGGCTCATCAAGAATGAGTAATTTAGGTTCATTCAATATTGCAATGCCTAAACCAAGACGTTGTTTCATACCACAAGAATAGTGCCTAGTTGCTTTTTTTGCAGCTTGGCTTAAACCAATTAGGGATAAAACCTCTTCAACTCTTTGCTTTGAAACCCGCTTTGTTTTAGCAAAGAAACTCAGTATTTGCTTGCCTGATAAAGAGTCTACAAAGCTCAAACTTTCTGGCAAGTATCCCATATTAAGTTTAAAGTGATTATCAATCGATTTTTTTCTATCAATGAGAATACGACCTTTTGATGGTTTCACCATACCAAGAAAAATATCTAATAACGTAGACTTACCAGCTCCGTTTGGGCCGGCAATCATTAAGACTTGCCCGCTGTGAACCTCAAAATTGACTTCATTTAAAATGATTTGCCCACCTAAAATCACATGAATATTATTTAATGTAATGGTCTCCATTTAGCTGTTTATTGTATCCACACTCATATTAAATTAACTCCAGGACGATGTATTTCCCTAAGTGCTTCTGGTATTTCAAGAATAGGTTTGTGGTCAATGATGGTTGCCGTTTTAAGGATCGCTAAACGTTGTTGCAAAAATGATAGTAACTCTAAAGATGGGCTTCTTAGGAGCAATATGGTACTTGGAAAACGATAAATCAATTGTGCAAAAAAGCTATTAACTTCATAGGGGCGATCACCCAATTTATCCCCATTTTGATCCCATCCAAGATAATCACTCCAAAAATTACCTCGATATTCTTGACCAATATTTAAGTTTTGGTTTGCAATATAAAGCACTTGTTGATGATTATTAAGAAAAACATTTTCAGAGATCTTATTACGAACACTGCCCCCCCAAATTTTTGCACCAATGTCATTATTTTCAATCCAATTATGTTTAAAGGTATTATCTGCACTGGTGTAGACAAACAAGCCATCACCATTATTAATTAATACATTGGCAATAATTTGGCAATCTTCCGCATCTCGAACTAACATGCCATGCTGCTTATTGTCGTATGCAATATTTCCCACAATCTCTAATTCATGACTCTCCATAATGGCATATCCATGAGTATTATTATGACTGATATTACCTTCAAGGCGATTAGAATAAGAATACATATAGTGAATGCCATAGCGAAGATGCGCACTCTCATTTTCTTTAATTAAACTGTTTTCTGTAACTGAGATATAAATACCATCTCGTGCTTTAGATATGTGATTGTTACTAATGATCAATCCTGTACCATCAAACAAATGAATACCGTTTCCCAATTCAGAAGGCCTGGTATTAGGCTTTCCACTGATGGTGTTTTTATGCACGGTGACCTGCTTACTTTTATTTACCCATATCCCAAAGGTACAGAGTGTCATGGTATTATTATGGATATTTGAGCCATTGGCATTTTTAGTCGTATACAAACAAGCATGGGATTTTCTAAGGTTGGTTCCACTATCACTAATAGTCAGCCCAGAAACTTCAACATTCGGGGCATCAATTGTTACCACACGCCCCTGACCCAAACCATTAATTTCAGTCTTATTAGCAATAATTTTAAGTGTTTTATTGATAATAATAGAGCCTGACCAAACCCCTGACTCTAAATAAAGTGTATCTCCAGCATTGGCTTGTTCTATAGTTTCTTGTAGGAGTTCAGTATTGATTTGAGTGGATTTTTCTTGGGGTGAAGCAATGTGCCTTTCTTTTGCCTGAAGGGTCTGCAAACAAACAAAAGAAAATACCACACATAAATTGAAAACCAAGGCTTGTTTGGAGAAATGAGTTTTCATGAATTTAATTTGAATTGACTCACGAGCTTTTGCAGTGAATGTGATTGTTCAAACAACTCAGCTGAAGTGCTATCAATTCGAGTTGCAGCCACTTTAGATGACTGTCGAATACCTTGATTGACACTCTCAACAGCTTGTTCAACTGTTTTATCAATATCACGAGCCATGACAGTTGTTGATTCTGATAAAGAACTGATATTATCAACTGAAATGCGTTGCTGTTGAATGTCAGATGAAATGGCTTGTGAAATTTCATTCATTTCACCAATGGTGACGACAATACCTTTAATGGTTTCAACAGTATTGCCAGTGTCTTTTTGCATATGTTCAATCAAACCCTTTATTTGCTCTGTTGCATCAGAAGTTTCATCAGCTAGTTTTTTTACCTCATTTGCAACCACTGCAAATCCTCGGCCTGAGTCACCCGCCCTTGCTGCTTCAATGGCTGCATTTAGTGCTAACAAATTAGTTTGCTGAGCAATATTTTGAATGACATTAATAACCTCTTCAATTTTATGACTGGATTCATTCAAATTATTTACAGCTTGATTACTAGCTTTTGCATTATTACTTGCTGTTTGTGTAATATCAGCTGCTTGGATAATTCTTTTATTGGCTTGTGTAACAGACTCACTGAGCTCCACAAGCGCAGTATTCACAGAAGTAAAACTGATACTAATTTCCTTAGTACTCTCAGTAATTTTACCTAAATCATCATTGGTCTTTTTAGCAATACTTGCAACGACTGTATCACCATGAGAACTATTTGAGTGATTAGAAGTTGTATTTCCTGCTAGTTCTTCTGAAAGATAAACCAAATTTTTGCTGGATTCAGCAACTCGATTAGAATGATCAACCACATCTTGAAGTGTCCCTTTTAATGTACTATAGAAAGTTTCCAGACCAGAGCTGATCATACCTATTTCATCTTGCGAGGTAACGTCAATTTTATGAGTCAAATCTTTATTAATTGCATGAGTTACCACAGAAAGAATTTTATCCGTCGGCTTTGAAACAGAATGCTTAATTAAAAAATAGAGAATGCTGATAAGACATAAAACACCGAACAATGAAAATGCAAACAACTTTATACGATAATCATTGATTTGTTTATTAATGTGATCCAATGAGATATTCATCATTGTCACTCCAAGGACATCCCCTTCTGTTACTTCTTTATGACACTTAAGACAATTTTTCCCTAAATAATTTTCAGATGCAATAATGGGGCGAATGACTTGTAAGTAGGTATGTTCACCTTCGTCAATCATTGAAAAATAAGGTTCTCTATTTTCCATAACAGTATGTGCCAGTTTATTTTCTTCAGCTGTTGCTTCATCTGGTTTTGCCGATCCTTTTTTACTCTTTGGAAAGCTCGCATTTTTATTACGTATAAGTTTAAGACCTTCAATATTATTAGAGACTCTGATCTGATCCATTAAAAGACTACGAGCTCTTATCACTCTTGCCTGCATCATAGCGGTCAGTCCTGCCATGGTTAATTGATGCATATTTTCTGAAAAATCTCTTGTTTGTTCTAGAGCGGTATTTTTTTGTTCATTGGCAGCCCATGAGCTTAAAACAATCGTACCGAAAATAATACATACACTCACAACACTTATTATTTGAGTACCTAGCTTAAGATCTTTATATCGTTGAAATAACGTTCTATCATTATTTGAAACTGCCATTCATAACCCCATGTTTATATAAAGTAAGAATAATTTATTATGTTCTTGCTCTTACAATCATTCGACCCCGCATTTCGAGATGTAATGCATGGCAGAATTGTGGACAATAGAACCAATAGATACCTGGCTTTCTGGCTGTAAAGGTATAGCTTTTAGTATCTTTTGGGTTCACTGTAAAACAAACATCATGATGACTGACAACAAGACCGTGGCCTAAATCTTCAATCTTATTGGTATTGGTCAGGATTACTTGCACTTCATCCCCTTCCATTACTTCAAATTCTTTCAATTTATACTTAGGGGCTTTGCAAGGCATATAGACACGTACGTGCGTTTCACTTTTACGCACCACTTTTGCCTTACGTGTCAGTTTGCCGACCTTATCTTCTTTAGCCCATCGATCATACATCTCATACTCTTCACCTTTGCGATCAGTAAACTTCATTGGATTGATCATGTCTCGTGGCACCATGACACAATCATGTGGCTCTATATATGTCGGACCATCGTGAACAAGCTTTAATTTTTCACCAGATATATCAATTAGCTGATCATTTTCTGGATGTAGAGGGCCCACATTTAAGAACCGATCTTTGGATAATTTACATAAAGCAATTAGCCACTGACCATCAGCATCTTTTGTTTCCGACATCGATGCATTGGTATGTCCAACTTGGTAATGAACGTCTTGACGATCAATAATTGGATTTACTTTTTTACCCTGGAATGCTTGAATAGCTTTGCTGATATTCCACTTAGTGATATTGGAGTCAATGAATAAAGAAGTATACGCATTACCACGACCATCAAAACAAGTATGTAATGGCCCCAAGCCAATTTCCGGCTCTGCAACCACACAATCTCTTGGTTTAATTTTTCCGGCAAAAGCCTTTTCAATCAATTTAATATCAACCACAGAGCAAGTTGGAGATAGTTTACCAGCACAGATAGCATAACGGCCTGTTGGATCAACATTGACCCCATGAGGGCTTTTAGGAATTGGAATTCTTAGCACATAAGGACTATTTTCTGCTCGCGCATCAACAACAGGTACTTTGCTGTCACCAATGGTCATTATTTTTTTATCTTTTACTGCTTTTTCAATCTCAGCAATATTAAAAGCCAGAAGAAAATCTTGATCCAATGCAATCATCTCTTCGAGAAAAGCACCACCTTCTGAGTTATATTGTGTCGCAAAAGAATATTTATCTTCATAATCTGTAGCACATAAATCCATATTACCGTTGACCAAAACTTGCCATTTCACCTCCATGGTTTCACCATCAACAGCAGAATGTAATGCACCGTATTTTTCTGGTGAATCCATATCTTCTAACGCTAATGGTGTTCTAAACTCAGCATTACAAAAGACATAGCCAGTTTTATGTCTTTGTGGAAAAATACCATGTGTTCCTTGAGAGTTGGGTATGGAGATAATTTTATCAACTGCCATGGTGGCAATTCGAATCCGAGCTAAACGACCACTGGACTTATCATTCACATAAGCATAACGACCATCATAAGTACCATCGGTATAAGAAAGATGGACATGATGAGTGTCACCAGAAATCATCCCATCCATCATTTTTTTTGAATAGTCGGTATATCCCCAACCGGTTCCAGCATCTGCATTAAACACAGGAATTCGAATCAATTCTCGCATAGATGGAATACCCAGAATACGTACTTCACCAGAGTGTCCACCACTCCAAAAACCATAATAATCATCCAGTTCGCCAGGTAAAATCTCAGTTTTACTGTGGCCAGATTTTTCACTCGCATAAATCTGTGTTGCCATTCCTGTAGAGACTGCACCAGCGGTTGTTATTCCAGCTTTAAAAAACGTTCTTCTATCCATTAGTTTACTCTCATATTATATTAGGTTAGTTTATAGCAATTCTCGGTGAAAATTGCATAATAATTGTGCTGCTTAATAATCACTCAGCAGTATGGTTTGATATACAATGTGTTTAGGTAATTGTTGTTATGTACTCAATTAATCAAACAAAACGAATCGGAAATATATTTACAAATTTGTCAATATCTCATAGATTCACAATACATTATTCATTCAACGATAATTACTGATTAGTTTATATATAATCAGCATAAGGATTAGATCATTTCTTACCAAACGATGTTCTGATGTAAAGTAAAACATCTTTCATTTCTTGATCCGATAGCTCACCTTCATTCGGAGGCATGCCATCAACTGGATCACCCTTTCCTACTTTAATCGTATTTAACAGCTCTGCATCAGTTTGTGACAAAATTGATTCATCATTAACAAAGTCACCAGCAGTCACTCCATTCATACCTGTACCATCCAATTGGTGACATTCTTCACACATATCTAAATAAACTATTTTTCCTTCTTCAATGCTATCTGCAAAAGATGATGACATTGAATTAACAAGCAAAAAAGTAACAAATAGTAACCCTTTTAAAGAATATTTTTCCATGTTCGTAATCCTGTAAACTAAGTTGAAATGATTATGTATTAATTTTTTAATTTTAGTGCATATTTTATTATTTACAAGTATTATTTTTCGCGCTGGGGGATTACAAATTCATGATTGTTATATGTCCATCATCACTCAAGATGGTACTGACAAATTATCAAACTCAAACGGAAAATGGTAACAATTTCACCCTTATATCATATTTTAGAAAGGACCTGCCCCAGGAGCGGAGCGACTGCTTTGGGTAGAGCCTGCCCCAGGAGCGGAGCGACTGCTTTGGGTAGACAAAGGCGCGATCTCTGAATAATCGATAATTCTTGGCAGAAAGCAAATGTC
>JAAGZM010000359.1 GCA_024206355.1 Gammaproteobacteria bacterium
AAAATTCTGATAGAAAGGATAGTCGTTTTTATCAGGTAATCATATAAATTACTATGGATTTCCACTGCTAATTAATTTGTCTGTTATCGGTCGCAATTTCCACCATTGATTAAAACTCTCTGCGGCTTGCTCTACTAACATTCCCCACCCATCATTAAAATTAGCCTGATTACCACCATAAAAGAGAAACCAATCTCGAAATGGTTGAGCACCATCTCCATAATTGAGATCGTAAGCGTAAGATAGTTCAGCAATATTCACCTTTATTTCAGGATAAGCCCCATGCCAACCAACAGATAGTGTATTGATCACCAAATCCCACTTAATATCAGGTATGTTATTTAACCCAGAAGCAGATAGCTTTGGATCATTTAAAAGTTGCTGAGCCTTCTCTACGGTTCTGTTGCAAATATGCAGTGATGATATAGGTTTTTTAACGATTGTATTAATGAGAACTCTTGCTGCACCACCAGCGCCAATCATTAGAATATTTTTATTATCAAGAGAAATTTTGAGTCTTTTGATATCAGCTAACCAACCACGTCCATCAGTGCTTTCTCCAATAAGCTCTCCTGAGTTGTTCATGTAAAGTGTATTAACACTCTCACTAGCAGAGGCTTCTGAAGTGCACCTTTTGGCACAGACTGCTGCTAATGATTTAAAAGGTGTTGTGATATTTAAACCCTTTCCGCCATCAGCAAAAAACTGCTCAACTACTTGTTTAAAATTGTCTTCATTGGTAAGAATTTTTTCATAACATAAATTAACGTCAAACTGCCTTGCAAAAGCCTGATGAATATAGGGAGATTGACTATGGGCGACTGGATTTCCGATCACAGCAAACTTATTCAGCTTACGTTCAGTCATAACGGTTAATATCCTAAGTAATGGTTTCTGAATGGTGAAAAATACTAATTTCAGGTTAACAATTTAATTATTTGTTAAAAATACCATTTATTAGATAAATACAACAGAGCAAATTCAACAAAAACAACAGCTTAGTCATTGGCGTGCTTATTGCATATACTTTTATTGCATAACTTGTTGGCTTATCTGTAACCATAAATTAACAACATTTCTGTAAATATATAATTTACAGTTTTATCTATTGAAAGGAAATTTAGTATGACAATCAAAAAAGTACTATTGGCACTGCCACTCACACTTGCATTAAGTGGCTGTATTATCGTATCTGGTGATCATGAAGGTGATTGGGATAATAATAATTCTAACTGGAAAGCTGTGCAAAAAGAAAATCTCTCAAATATTACAAAGCTAAGTCTTGGGCAAAGTCGCTCTCAGGTGCTATCTCAAATGGGTGATCCTAATATTACAGAAGCATTTACAAATGCTAGTGGATCTAACTATCAAGTTCTCTTCTATCGAACAAACCATGAGCATAGTGACGGGCAAACTACAAAAGATGAGACAACGCCTCTTGTTTTTGAAAATGATAAGCTGATTGGATGGGGACAAGATGCGCTTCAGCGTCTTAACAGAAATTAAAGATTAGATAATAACAGGAGAAAATTATGCTTGAATTAATTATTGGAATTATCATCGGTGCTACCTTTAGTGATTTCTGGCGGTTTATATTTATTCAAACTAGAAAGTGGATCCGAGGTTATATGGCCAAAAACACTGAAGAATAGTTTTCTTTATTATAAACCTTTAGCCTACACCTATGGTGCTGTAAACTTCAGTCCATGTTTTCACTACAATCTATAAGTTTATATCGAGGCGGTCGCTGTCTTTTTGACGAAGCGACCGTTGCTATTAATCCTGGCGATAAAGTTGGCCTTACAGGTGCTAATGGCAGCGGAAAATCATCGTTACTGCTTATGCTCATGGGAAAACTGTCTGCTGATAATGGTGACATAAAATTACCAGGGAAACCTCAAATTTCATGGGCAGAACAAGAAACTTTAGCTTCAAAAAACTCCGCCATTAGCTTTGTCCTCGATGGTGATAAAGAACTTCGTATTTGGGAACAAAAATTAACTGAAGCCCAAGCTAGTGATAGTCCTAAACTTATATCAACAGCAACCGACAAACTGGATCATCTTCAAGCTTGGAGTGCTAGTAATCGCGCTGGGAAATTACTTGCAGGTCTTGGCTTCTCTGAGTCTCAACAACAGCAATCGGTTGCCAGCTTTTCTGGTGGTTGGCAAATGCGTTTAAATCTTGCTCGTGCACTAATGTGTCCATCTGATATTTTATTACTTGATGAACCTACAAACCACCTTGATCTGGATGCTATTATTTGGCTTGAGCGCTGGCTTAGAAGTTATACTGGCACATTGATGGTGATATCTCACGATCGAGACTTTCTCGATAATGTTGTTCTGAGAATATTACACATCGAACATGCCTCACTAAGTAGCTGGAAAGGCAATTACAGCGACTTTGAAAAACTACAGGCCGAAAAATTACAGCTCGATCAAAAAAATCTTACACGTGCTAATACCGAACGAAAACGCCTTCAAAGCTTCATAGATCGTTTTCGAGCAAAAGCAACAAAAGCCAAACAAGTACAAAGTCGTGTAAAAGCAATGGAAAAACTCGGCAACGCCTCAATTCTCCATAGTCGCTCAGCTTATAAGTTTCACTTTGAAACGCCAGATAATGCACCTAGACCGATTTTAAGACTTGAAAAAGCTGCCATAGGTTATGACGGCAAGCCCTGGCTATCAAATGTTAACTTAACCATACATGCTGGAGACAGAATAGGATTGCTTGGACAAAATGGCGCTGGCAAATCGACTCTACTTAAGCATCTTGCAGGATCATTGCCTATATTGTCAGGTGAGTCATGGTTTAGCTCAAATACCATTATTGGTTTTTTTGCTCAACATCAACTTGAGCAACTTAATTCTGAACAGTCTCCCATCGACATTCTTCTTGAGCACTTTAAACAGTTAACAACCCAACAAGCCCAAGACTATCTTGGAAGATATGGTTTTTTTGGAGAAAGGGTTACCGAGCCAGTAAATAATTTTTCAGGTGGAGAAAAGGCGCGTCTTGTACTGGCTTTAATTATTAAAACTAAACCAAACTTATTGATTCTTGACGAGCCCACCAACCATCTAGATTTAGAAATGCGCGAATCACTAACACTTGCACTTCAAGAATACAGTGGTGCTCTGGTTCTTATTTCCCACGACCGCCATTTGTTAAGAGCAACGTGTGAAAACTTTATTTTAATCGCCGATAATCAAGTCACTCCATTTAATGGTGACATTGAAGATTATCGACAATGGTTGCAATCAAAAACAAGTCTCAACAAACAAAAATCTTTAGTTGAAAATTTGAATTCAAACAAATCTGAAAATCGAAAAGAACAAAGAAAAAAAGAAGCTGAAAACCGTCAAAAATCAGCACCACTACGTAAAAAAATAAAATCGCTTGAAGTAGCTATCGACAAACACCAAAAGACTCTTTCTGAACTCGAAGAAAAACTGCTTGATAATTCAATCTATGAAAACACAAATCGTGAAGAGCTTAAGAATATTCTAGTTCAACAGGGTGAAACTAAAGCCCAACTCGAAAGTGCTGAGTTAGATTGGCTTGAGCTTTGTGATGAGATGGAATCAAGTTAGTAGATAATATCAATATCAATGCTAATCCAGAAAGATCATTCCCGTCCCTATGACAGCTAAAAGAGCGCCTATCGCAGCTCCTCTTGCAGGCCTTTCATGGGTTATTAACCACATAATTGGTAAAATCAATACAGGTGTCGTTGATGACAAGGTCATCACGATGCCTGTGCTTTCTCTGGCGAGGGCGAACAACAGCAGGCTCATGCCAATGCCCATGCCAACAAAACCACTCAGGGCTATTCGCCCGAACAGCACAGGAGTAATTTTGACCCTTGGTTTTAGGTCATGTCCAGGGATGATCATGGTCAGTAAAAGACAAAACGCTGCAATGCCTACACGGATGGCGGAAACTGCGATAGGATCCGCCCCGGCTTCAAGCGCCGGTTTCGCAATAATTGCCCCAACAGCC
>JAAGZM010000360.1 GCA_024206355.1 Gammaproteobacteria bacterium
CTCCAGGTTATCAACGACACAAGCCGGAACAAACACTTCTCTACCAAATTATTGAACATCATTACCCTGAATTTCAGGCCCTTATGGAGGCGCAAAATCGGCCACTACCAAAGTATGTACAGCAGGAATTTGATGAATATTACCGGAACAACCAACCAGGCAATGGGTGCTCAGTTTCCCATTTCAGTTAAGATTCTTGTTTGCAAGCTACCCAGAAATAATGGGAAAGGTACTTGGGATCGTAAACAGAGTACTATCAACACACCTGATCCATAAAGCTGGATTTACCAGAGCAATGGCTCAAACGGGAGCAGTGACATTGATCCAACGTTTTGGAAGTGCTCTGAATTTGAACATACATTTTCATATGCTATTACTTGATGGCGTCTATGCGGTTGATGATTATGGAAAAATGCGTTTTCACAGAGTGAAAGCTCCTGTATTAAAAGAACTTACCGGCCTTGTTCATACAATAAGTCACAGAGTAGCCAGATTTCTTGAGCGAAGAGGTTTACTTGAAAGAGATGCCGAAGACAGTTA
>JAAGZM010000052.1 GCA_024206355.1 Gammaproteobacteria bacterium
ACTTCCTTCGGGGCGCACCCCAAGGGCACTTCCTTCGGGGCGTACTCACCCTACGAGTGAAGTTAAAATGTTTTGTAAAGTATTGAAGATTCAGTGCATTTGACGCTCGCAGCAGGTTTAACTGATTTTTCTAGGTTTAAGGGCTCACTATTTATTTTTAAAACAAAAAAAGCAGGTAATAAGGCCTGCTTTTGGTAAAATTATTATGCTTTTATATAAAAACACTGATCTTTGATGGGTTTTTCTAGTAAAAGTTATTAAATTTTTAGCAGCTTTTAGACTTAAGAGAGTACTTAAAATAAAATTCCAATATATTAGGGGTTTTGCTTTAAGTTAATTATGTAAAAGTGATGCAACTAGTTGAAATATAACAATAAAACAAAGTGGTTAAAAAATAACCACTTTATGCTTAGCTAAGTGTTAATGCTGTTTTGAGAAAGATATTAACGACTTATTCACATACTTATCCACAACTTTTGTGGATAAAAAACTACCCATTTTTTCAGTGTTATTTTTATGTTGGTTTTTATTGAAGTTTTATATTTAAGCTCTATTATCCTGGAAAAATCAGTTTAACCGTAGCAAGAGTGGCAAAGGTGCTGGAGATTCAAGGTTTTACAAGTTATTTTAGCTTTATTCGTACCCCAAGGGCACTTCCTTCGGGGCGCACCCCAAGGGCACTTCCTTCGGGGCGTACTCACCCTACGCGTGAAGTTAAAATGTTTTGTAAAGTATTGAAGATTCAGTGCATTTGACGCTCGCAGCAGGTTCAACTGATTTTTCCAGGATTATTTTGC
>JAAGZM010000361.1 GCA_024206355.1 Gammaproteobacteria bacterium
GTCACCCAACCTATTGCCGTTATCATCTAGCATGTTGTCGCGGTCAAGCATTGGCGTTATCTTGTCTTTCCAAAGCTGCTTTGATTCTGCCTCGGTTTTACCTTTAGCTAATATCTCGCGCTTATCGTGATTTTGTGGCATCAGCCATTTTTCGTTCTTAGATATTGAGCCGCCTTTTGCGTTGAAGTCTGTTCTGACTGTTTCGGTTAGCTCATGCCATTCCTTAGCAAATTTCATTATTTCAGGGTCGTCAACCTTTTCGCCATAGATAGCGCGAACCATGTTACGCAAGCCTTGTTCGTCTTGGCTAAAGCCAATGATAGTTTTACCTGATGCCTTTAACCTTGTTCTAAATGTGCTTAACGCATCAGCAAACATTGAGTCATATTTTGCCTCGTAATACTTGCCAAGGTATTCAATGTTTTTATACCCTGCCTTGCCTTTAGGGTCTTTAGTAAATAGAGATAATAACCCCTCGTACAACCCACCGGGGTGCGAACTCATGTTATCCCAAGCTTCTGACAGTCTAACAGCTTGTATAGCTGCCTCTCTTTTTTGTCTTGATAAATCAGTAAGCACCAAGTCAATGGCAAGATCAGGGTCTTCTGAGGCCTTTATTCTCTCAGCAATATCTTTTGTTATCTTGCCATTCTTAAAGGCAATATCAATACACTCGTTATAACTAGCCAATTGCACACCTCAACACGTCGTCAATACCTTTTATTTCATCATCAATACTTTTCATAAACTCATCAGCATCAACAATTTCGTCATCTTGTATTATACGCCTATTTTCTAATGCTTTATAGGCTGCAATATCTGCATCATAATCTTCTGTGTAACCATCCCTATCTATAACTGCTCTCTCTCTTTGTGTGATGGTTCCGGTTGTTGCCTTTTGCCTCTTTGGCTCTTGATAGTTTTCAGGTACTTTTGAAGGTTGATTTACTTCTTGCTGCTTGTTATTTAGCTGCGTTAATATCTCAACATCTTCTTTTATTAGGTCGTCATTTGATTTTATACTAGCTCTTTCCGTCCCTATTGTTTCACTTAACTTTATATCTTCATCAAGCTTGGTGTTGACTTCGTCAATCTTAACTTGTATTTCAGCTTTTGCCTCGATTCCTGACTCTTCTTTTAGCGCATTATAAAGCTGCCTACGTTCTTTTAATATGTCCTTCCTTGCTTCTGTGCTTAATTTTGCAGGCGCTACCTCTCCAGCCTCTAAGTCATCAATGACTTTTTGCGTAACCCCTGAATCAACAACCTCTTCGCTCTTGCTTGCCTTGATAGTATTTAAATCATCTTCAACGCGAGCTAATGATTCAAGAGCCATTTTTGCACTATCATCAAGGGGCAAATTGGCTGTCTTTTCTCTTACCGCTTTTAAATATCCTGATATACCGCCAGCCGCTGAACCTATAGCAAATGCGCCCGTTGCTGCTGTAGCGATATTGGCAAGCGCATCAGTGAATTCAAAGGGAGAATCAATAGCGTGTTTATGTTGATAAACTAAAGGTTGAATCATTAATTCTGTTGCTACCGCAAGCCCTGCCTCATTCCTACCAACTTGGATAGCTCGACCTATGGCACTTAACCCTTTTGCTGCTGTACCTGCTGTGGCTATCGGCATGGTAGCAATGTTTATAGGGTCAAGCATAAAGGCAGTAGCCATACCTAAAAATTGAGCCATACCGTTGCCACGTTCAAAAACGTCTTGCGCGTAATCCCTGCGCTGTTTTAATAATTCTTTGCGCTCTTCAAATAATTCTTTATCTGTCTTTAATTTGAATTCAGGAAAGTCTTGCCCTAGCTTGTTATAGTCAACATCACCAACGCCGCTTGTATATTTATTTATATCAAACGCACCAGAATCACCAAGCTCTTTTACTTGCTGCTGTCTTTGGTTGAATCCTTCTAGGTTTAGCATTGAAGATATTGATAAATCCTCATCGAACGTTTGCCCCACACTTGCCGCAAAAGTTTCACTAAAGCTAGCTTCTTCGACATAGCTAGACGGGACAACGCTTTGGTTAAATTCTCTCTTTGCTTTAGTTGATATGAATGGCATCTAAAAACCTCTTAACTTATTAATACCAGACTCGATAGTTTTGGCTTTCAAAAACGCTTTAGCTTCTTGTTTCGCCTGCACCTCAGGGGTAAAGCTTAAAACAAAAGGCTCACCATTAGGCTTTAATAATGCTTGTACTTGCCTTGCTGGGCCAGCGCCTCTAACCCCTGTAATAACAACATATTCATTTGAGCCAATGCTTTTTATCTTAGCATCTTGTATTACTTCTGCTGCTTGCTCGTTAGTGTAATCTATTACGCCGCCAAATGTTTCAACGTCACCAGGTGAAAAAGAATCAATAAAGTTTTCGAAGTTATCTTCGTCAACACCTCTTGGTAACTCTAGCTTGTGTCCGTTAATTTCTGATATTCCACCGGTCACTGCTGCTAGTGATTCATCCCAAGCGGTTTCGTCAAATACAACTTGATTCCCTGCGGTTGCTGCGTAATGCGCCTTTGCTGCTTCTATTGTTGCGGCTTTGTCTGTCGGGTCATAAACATCCCCCAAATACTCATCAGTAACCATTAAATAATCATCATTACTTGGTGCTTGCACAACTTTGTTTTTAAGTAGTTCTTGCCCTCTAAAGACAATACCCATCAAGTTCTTGTCACCGGTTGCGCCAGCCATAGAAAAAACCTGTTGATTTTTAGGTGCTATTTGCCCCCATACAGAAGGCGACTCATTTAATGTTTGTGCTAGCTGTATCTTTTCCTGTATTGGCATTGTGTCAATTGAGGCAGAAAGTTGGTCGGCTTCAAAATCACTCAATGGTGATACTTCAACCCCGTAATGTTCTGACAGCGTTTCCGCTTGGTCTACTTTTAAAGCGAACGTTAAAGGGTCGTTAGGGTCTAACTCAATTTGCTGTATTATCCCTTGCTTAACCCCTAAGCTGTAACCATCATCAGAAGCTAGCTTGTTTATTTCGTTGTTGGCCTGTAGCATCGCTGCAAGTTCATTAACGCCAGCTAACCCGCCAGATTCGGCAGACTTAAGCGCTTTATTTCTGTCTTGTATATCCATAACAGAAAATGCGGCAATTCTGTTAACTCGGTCAAACTCTTCCTGCTTATCAGTACCGGCAACCATTTCACTTACTTTTAACTTTTCGTTTGGCGCTACTTCAATACCCAGTGATACACTGGTTTTGTATTGGTTTAACAACTTTGTAGCTTCGTTTTTCGCTGCTATGTTGCTAGCCCTTTCTTTTGAAGCCTCTCGGTTTATGTATGCTTGCTGTGAATTAATGTAAGAGTCCCACCCGTCAGGTGTCCAACCTTCTGGCTTTTGCCATTTAAGTTTTGTTATCTCATCATTTGCAGCTTCAACGCCTTGTGTGTCAAGTATATAATCAAAGGTTTTGCGAGAAGTTTGCTCAAGCATTTCTCTTTTCATTTCTTTTTTTATTTTGTCACCTTGAACCTGTGACAATCCACCAGAATCAACAAGGCTATCAACGTCTTTGTTCGCTTTAGACACAAGCGCATCAGCGGCGGATAAGTCACCATCACGCGCAAGCTTTGCAGATTTATTGCTGTAATCCTCTATGTTTGCTGAGTATTGCTCGTTTAACTTATTTTGCTTTTGCGCCTTAATTTTACGCTTGTATTTGCCCTTAACTTCAGGTGAAGTTAATTCGTTAGACATAATTAAAGCAGCATCAAAGTTACCTTCGTCAACTAAGTTATTAATGTCGTTTTCAAGCACTTCATTATTGTATTTTCTCTGCTCTGCACTTGACGCTGCTGTAAGTTTTTCAAATTGTACATCAATATTAGTAAGGCCCATTTCGATAAATTCTTGCCTTGCTTTATCGTTGTCAATCTTTTCCGCATTATTCATAACTGCTTTA
>JAAGZM010000053.1 GCA_024206355.1 Gammaproteobacteria bacterium
CAGTTTATTTTCAGGGTATGACTATTGGAAAATACTATGGCTATAGGTTATAGGTTATATTTAATTTCATGCATGGATAGATATAGTGTTTATTCGACTTATACGCTAGTTGAAAATTGCCAGATAAATCTGTAATTAGTGCTTTTTTATTAACGACCTTGAGCAGAACATATCCTAATTTCTTGATTTAGGCTACTTTGTTCGAAAAGTAGACATTAGGGATTGCCAATTATTTGATAAATATTCCCAAAGTCATTACATTATTCCAAACAAATATAAACTAATCAGAATTAGGGCTTTTTCAATTTGTAGGTGAGAATCTTCAAGAGTTTGACTGTCTGTTCATGAAGAATCTGCGAGAGCTGGTATGATGCGTCTCAATTTCACGTACATATAAAGATAAACAAGCATTGCAACAATGGAAGCGGAAGCACACATTATGAAAACACCATTGTAGCCCAAGCCCCATGAGAGGGTAGTTGCCGCCATTGCTGGACCAACCGCGTTACCGAGCCCTTGAGCTGCCGGTAGTAGTGAGACATAGCGTCCGGAACGATCCACATTCGAAATTATTGCCGCCTGGTAGATATCCACAAAAATCCAACAGAAGTTGAAAGCGAACATGCTGAACATAACTGTGAAATTAGTGATTCCGAATATAAGCATAACGACGATGCTGGCTTGAAATAGCAAAGTCACCAGTAGGGGTCTCGAGAGTCCGAATCGGTTACTCAACAAGACAGCAAACAGACAACCGATCAACGAGAAGAATGACGTGTAGACAAGCATTTCTGCAACCCAATCTGG
>JAAGZM010000362.1 GCA_024206355.1 Gammaproteobacteria bacterium
AGTTTGGCCTTTTTCATCAGTAACAACTTCTCCAACAGGCTCTAATTCAAATGTGCTATCTCCAACTCTAACAGGAATGATAAAAGGCTTAGACAGTGACTTTCCATCTAATTCAATTGTCGCCATCATACGAATGTAATAAATACCATCTGTAGGAGCTACAACTTTCATAATTGGCAACGACTCTCTATTCCCTGATTTAGTCATTTCACTTTGCCAACTAGTATCACTGCTAATCCAGGTTAATTTTTTGGCAGAAGTTATCTTTGAATTAGCAGAAGTTATCTTTGAATTAACAGGCGCTTTTTCTCTTGAGTTAAATTTTACTTCAACGTGAATTTCTTCACCTGCTTTTGCTAAAGGATTTAAAATTTTGTAATCCATAGTAATTGGTGCAGAACTAGGTTTGCCTATTGGAGTACTCATATTTTTATTTTTTGTTTGAGCAATAACTGAACTACTGGTATCTGATGTACATGCAAATAACATATAACTTAATACGGTTATCAAACTGATTATATTTAAATTTTTCATTAACTCTTCCTCTAATTCG
>JAAGZM010000363.1 GCA_024206355.1 Gammaproteobacteria bacterium
GTAGCAGAATATATACTAAGTGGATTGCTAGTTGTTGCAGAAAAATATGATATTGACCTGCGAACCACCAAAGTAGGCATAGTTGGAGCAGGAAATGTAGGCACAGCTGTTTCAGAGCGATTAGATATTATTGGGATACCATACGTCTTATATGATCCACCATTGCAACAAGGCAGCGATCAAAGAGAGATGGTTGATGAAGAAGAATTAAGTACCTGTGAATTCATAACATTTCATGTACCACTAACCACAGCAAAAGAAAGTCAATGGCCGACAGATCAGATGGTTGATGCAAGCTTTCTGACTAAAATGAGTAGTATGAAATACTTAATAAATTCATCACGAGGTCACATAATCAACGGGGAAGCCCTTAAAAATTGGTTAGATTCCGATAGCCAACACCAAGCAATTATTGATGTATGGGAGAAAGAACCATTTATCGACAGTGATTTAGTTAAAAAATGTTTACTAAGTACACCACATATTGCCGGACATACCCGAGAAGGTAAAAACCGTGGTACGATAATGAACTATCATGCATTCTGTAAACATTTCGAATATGAAGACAAAATTGACGATGATACTTTTCTTAAACGTGACATGCCAACAGATATTATTCACCTACAACAAGAACAAAGTTATATGAGAGCACTGGCCTCAGCTGTATGGCACGTTTATGATATTCGTGATGATGATAAGGCATTACGTGGAGGCTTGAATAAGGATATGACAAAGCATTTTGACCGTTTAAGAAAGGGCTATAAAGTCAGACGAGAATTTTCCGCACACCGACTTGATCCAGTGTCATTACCGGATGGATCACGACAAACATTGACTGAACTCGGATTTAGAACTTCTGGCGATCAAGAATCTCATAGCTGAATTGTTAACCATTCCAGGTAGCCAGTTTACATAACCAATAGAGGTTGTTAGTTTTACAATTTCTCTGGCTTTATCCGACAATACTTCTCTAAAAAATATGACTTTCCAACGATAACAAAACAGGAGATAAACACTGTTATGGATAAACTCAATAATAGGTCTAAAAAAACTATTGGTATTAAAACGCCAAATCAAATATTTTTTGGTATAAACCAAACTGTTGCACTGTTGCACTAGCTAGTTGAATCTAGAAGGCATAATAAGTATTATATTATCAGGATATTTGAATTTGTGTGAAATAAAATACAAATGATTTGATTTATGCCATAATTTAAATCTAAATTATGTAAGGTTGAACGATGTCAGAAGTCATTGATAATAAAAACATTCTCTGGAACTCCCAGATGCCAGATCGTCGAAAAAATGATCGTAGAAATAATGTTAAATATTTCCAACCCAATGGAAAATCTTTAAATATTTCTGATATGAAAAATTTGACTGACCGTCGAACTAGTTCTGATAGAAGAAAAAAAGTATCGGTGACAATCACAGGTCGAGTAATTGATGTTGAGAGTTTACACTCCTAGTCTGACATCTCTAGTTGACAAGAGTAAATTAATCATCGCCTCGGCAGAACTTGATAAAATACGATCTTTATTCCTCACTAAACCTAGTTTTCTGTCGAGATGAAGATCAACTACCTGTATTTCCACTAGCGGCTCTCTTAACATTGATTTTGGTAATATGCTCCAGCCAAGACCAATTTCAACCATCATTCGCAAGCTTTCTAGTTCATTGGTGGTCATTCGCGCTTTTAATTTAAGTTGATGATTAAAAAATGGTCTTTCAATAATCTGTCTAGTGAAAGTTTCTTTTTCGGGTAATAGCATCGAATAGCTTGCTAACTGTTCCAAGCAAACCTCTGAGAGTGTGCACATAGGATGTTCTTTGTTGACCATGCAAATTAAAGGATCATTCCATAGCTCGATAGTTTGTAGCTTACCATCGGGTTCAAGTGGCAAGGTAATGACTGCTAGTTCAATTTGTCCAGTACGGACAGCTTCACAAGCTTGTTCAGATTCAATAAATTGAAAGTCGAGATCTACATCTTGATATTCTTTTGCGTAAGTTTTTAATATTTCTGGTAAGCGGTGTAAACCAATGTGGTGACTTGATGCAAGGGCAAGTTTTCCTGATACACAATCGTTTAAACGGTGGAGTTGCTTTTTGCAATCTTCGACCTCTTGTAATACTTTAATAGCTCGCGGCAGCAAGACTTCACCTGCTTGAGTAAGTTGAATATGATGTCCAATTCGGTCAAACAAGATGCATCCCAGCTGTTCTTCAAGGGTTGAAATACGTTTACTAATAGCAGGTTGGGTTAAGTGTAACTGATTTGCAGTTATTGAAAATGAATGATTTTCAGCGACACAAATAAAGGCTTTTAGTTGTGAAAATTCCATAGATAATTTTCATTCTGCTTAGTTAATTGATAACTTATTATTATAGATTAGTCCTTATCTGTCCAGTTTTGATTTATAGGTTGATTTATAGGTGTTATGATTTATAAGGAGAAACTGATGCCCTATATATTGCTATTTGACAATCCTATAACAGGTTCAATGATTAATTGCTGGCAAGTTAATGGGGGAGACCTGCAACTATTCGATAATGATGGTGCAGTTATTCTATTACAGCTGTTTCAATAGATTATTTATCAGAATCAGGAAGAGAACAAAATCGTTCGTATAAAGTTGACATAATCGCCTTCGCGTCATCACTATCCAACGAATAATAGATAGATTGCGCATCCCTACGGGTAGCAACAAGCTTTTCACGACGGAGTACAGCCAGGTGTTGAGATAATGCAGACTGACCCAGGCCTAGTTCACTTTCAAGTGCTCCCACACTTCTCTCTTCAATAGCTAAATGGCAAAGTATTAAAAGTCGCCATTCGTTAGACATGACTTTTAGTAACTCAGTTGCATGTCTAGCGCGGCCTTGCAATTGTGCTATATCCATTTTTTGATTCATAGGGTGATTTTTATTTATATTACAATAATCGCATGTGATGAAATAATAGCAGTGTCAACTTATAAAATACAGACTCAATAGCACTAATTTGATATAAAAATGTCTCAGGTATTTAAACCTAAGACTTTTTTAGCCTAACTTATCGATTAAAATTTGTAATCAAATCCAAATTCAAGTTGATTCATTCTAATGGTTATTGTCTGTGAAGGATCAAATCCAGATATTCCAGTAATTTCTACTTCAGGCGCATACATGATGAATGCTGTCCATTCATTATCACCGCTTCCTGAGGTATAACCCGCAGTAAAGTGATTTTCGACAACTCCCGGAGCAAGTATATTAAAGTTCAACTGTGTATTGGAGATAGGTTGTTCAGTTGTACTATACCCAACTCTAAAGGTATCTTTACCGACTTGCCATTCATAACCTAACTTAATAACAGACATGTCATCCCATCCGAAACCTGCTCCTTGAGTACCACCAAGGCAACCTGATCCAGCAGCTGGCATTTGTGTTCCTGCCATTAAGGTATTATTCAAGGCATCCAAACATAATGTCATTAATGGGTCTATACCAGTGGCAATTGCTGGTACATCTGTATAATTAATTACTTGATAATCCAATAGAAGGGTTGAAGTATCAGATGTTTGAAAAGCTAGCCCCACTGTGTAGGTAGAAGGAATATCAAAATCCCCACTTTGAGCAAATAAACCTGCATAATCATCAAATTCACTCATATCGATTTTAGACTGATATGAAATGCCTAATCTCAACTGTTCAGATAGGTCAATGTTCATTCCTAGTTTTATACCAAATCCTGTTGCAACATCGTGCCCATTATCTGTCAGTTTTGTTGAATCTGAAGAATTATTAGCAAACGGAGCAAGCCCTTTAGCTTCAAATGACTGAGCAGCAAAAATTAAGCTGGCACCAAGTCCAATCGTCTCGCTTGCTTGATAGGCAATTGATGTATTAACAAATAATTGCATAAAATCAACGCCGGCTTTACCTGCACCATAAGTACCTGGAGCGTCAACGATTGAATTAGTATCTGGATTGAAAAGCCTGGCTGACGCATCTCTTGCACTATATGTAGTGTTCATTCCACCATTACCATATAATGAAACACCCCAAACCATTTGTTCATCAACACGTGATGAATAGCCAAAACTAGGGATCATGAACCATTCACGACCAGAATCAACAGTATCTGGGGTATGAGAAAAAGGAACTTGGCAAGTAGCTGCCGGTAACAGCGACATTCCATCGCCACAATCAAGCATTGAATTGCCAATAACTGGCGCACCTACAGGAAATGCTGGTCCACCTTCTACAGTGTAGCTTCTTACTGGATCAAAAATAGAAACTCCTATATCCATGCTATCTCCAATATCTAAGAGACCAGCGGGATTATTTGCACTTGATATACTGCTACTACCTTTGGCGACTCCTGCCCCGGCCATACCTTTTTCATGTCCGCCGTAACCATGGGAAAAATAACCGTTTGTAGCAAATACAGTTGGTGTTAGTAAACCTGACAGTAACACAGCTAAAGCTAGTTTATTTTTACTCACATTAATACCCCTGAGTGTAGTCGTTTATTAAATTGAAAAAACCTTGCTTTTTTGAGCGTCTTTTGCAAAAAAAATAGTAAATAAATGCCGATGTTTATATAGTATCTCTTGCAATTGGATGAATTTTATATGAGTATATTAGAAGATACATATATATGCAAGCACGAATACTTATGGGAAAATACCAGTTTTCTATTAATTAATAAAATATTTGGAAGCGAGGAAATAAAATGTCTGATGCAAAAAGTATGTCGATAATTGTCACCAAAGGTTCGTTGGATTGGGCATACCCTCCCTTTATCTTGAGCACTACTGCGGCAGCGATGGATTTGGATGTAACATTATTTTTTACATTTTATGGCTTGCCACTACTCAAAAAAGAGCTCGATCTAAAGCTTACAACATTAGGAAATCCAGCGATGGAGATGCCTATGGGTGGTATGCATATGGCAATGCCTAACATCTTTGCTGCAATTCCTGGTGCTACAGCAGGCACAACCGCAATGATGAAAAGCATGTTCAAGAAAAAAGGTGTGGCATCAATTGAAGAACTTAGAGATTTAGCGGTTGAAGCTGATGTTAAAATGATTGCTTGTCAAATGACGATGGATCTCTTTGAATATGATGAAAAAGATATGATTGATGACATTACTCTTGGTGGTGCTGCTACTTATATCGAAAAAGCAACTCAATGTGATATAAATCTATATATTTGATTTAATCGTTTATATAAAAATAAGATACTAGATAAAGGAAAGTTACCATGAATTCAGATGTACAGTTAGATGCTAAAGGTTTAAATTGCCCACTACCTATTTTAAAAGCAAAGAAAACGCTTAAGGGAATGGAAGCAGGAAAGATTATTGAAATAATTTCTACAGATCCAGGTTCGGTTGCTGATTTTGAGGCGTTCTGTCGTACAACAGGCAATGAGCTGCTAGAATCAAGTTCAAGTGATGGCATATTCACTTATTACATAAAGAAAACATAAA
>JAAGZM010000364.1 GCA_024206355.1 Gammaproteobacteria bacterium
CAATTGGGGATACTACATTTAAAATATTAGATGTACCATCTTTAAACAATTCTGTGAATACCACAGAAGGTATGTATATAGCATGTGCAGGAGATTCAAATTCTTGGCGTGGGGCTATGTTTTACTCAAAATCAAGTGAGTTAGATGATTTATCTAGTATAAGTGTTTTAATTGGTAGTACACCTATGGGGGAAGCTATAAATGCGTTATCTGATGGCCCAACTCATGTTTGGGATAGGAATGGTTATATAACAGTATATAGTAGTGTTGATTTAGTTCAATTTTATACTACAGAAGAGTCTGTTTTAAATGGTAATAACTACATACTACTTGGTGAAGAAATATTACAGTTTGCAACAGTTGTTTTAAATGGTGATGGGAGTTATACACTTAGTACGTTATTAAGAGGCAGAAGAGGCACAGAATTAAAAACTTCAAATCATACTATTCAAGAAAGATTTGTATATTTAAAAAGCTCAACAATGGGATTTATACCAAATGCTATTAGTAGTGGTTATTATTATACAGCTATAGGTTTAGGTGGAAATGTTAATGAAGATGATATAGTACAAGTTCAAAATACTGGAAATAATCTAAAACCTTTTTCACCTTCTTATTTGAAAGTTAAACTAGAAGAAAACAATGACTTTAGCGTAGTATGGATGAGAAGATCAAGGTATGTATCAGGATACCTCAAAGCTTTACCAATAATAGATGTACCAGAATCTTATAATATAGATATAGTAGATGATATTAATGGGGATGTAATAAATTCTTATACAACTAGCTCTCAAAACTTCACATATACTAGTGCTTTACAATCTTCCGATGGTTTGGTTCCTGGTTTAGTGGTTGGTTTCTATGTGAGTCAGGTTTCATCCGTATATGGGAAAGGTGAAGAATCTTATATAGAGTCAAAATTATGAGGAATTTTAAATGACAACAGAAACACTTTTAGTGCCATATTTAGATCAAAATGTAGCACAACCAGAGATACCAATTAATGAAGCTTTAGATATTTTTGATGCAGCTATTTCAGGTCAATTAACACTAGACATTAGTGAAGATATAGGGTATACTTTAGACGATACTAGTTTAACATACCCACAAGAGTGGCAGTATGGGATATTAATAGTAACTAATGTAGGTGTGACGAATACTTCCATTGTAGATATTTTAGTTCCTGATGGAAAAAAGATGAAATATACTTTGGTTAATGATACAGGAAGCACTTTCGCTATACAACTAAAGACCGAATCAGGGACAGGCATCTCCGTGCCAGACGGAGCTATTTACCAGATGTTTTCAGATGGTATTAATGTTAGAAGGATAACGTAATGACAACATTTTCAGATAATTTAAGAATACCACACTTAGATCAAAACGTAGGACAGCCAGAAATACCAGAGAACACAGCTAAGAATATTATAGATAAAATGCTCTCTAACGTATATCTATATTCACCTGATGCAACTGACGTTTCTAATGGTTATGTGGAAATAACACATACAGATAGTGTAGTAGGTGCTACAGATTGGCAAAGCTTTATGATAGTAATACTTGAAGGTGCCGATATGACAACTTCCTTCGAGGTAAATTTACC
>JAAGZM010000365.1 GCA_024206355.1 Gammaproteobacteria bacterium
CCGTTGAGAGAAAGAACTGATGATATCCCAGAACTAGTTGATTCGCTATTAGCTCGTATCTGTCAAGATAGTGATGTCCCCACTATTACAAATGAAGCTATGGCATATTTAAAACAATATCATTTTCCAGGTAATGTAAGAGAGTTAGACAATATCCTAGAAAGAGCCATTACACTTTCTGGCGGAGAGGCAATAGATATCTCTGATTTGCAACTACCTGATCACACTGCAAAAGTACTCGATAAAGTAGAAATAGATACTGCAAGTAATTTTATTCGTGGCGACAAACCTCTTGAAGACTTCTTAGATGATATTGAACGCAAGGCTATTACTGAAGCATTGGATGCCTGCCTATGGAATAAAACAGCTGCAGCAAAAGAACTCGGAATTACATTTCGTGCATTGCGTTATAAGTTAAAAAAACTTGGATTTGAACAACTTCTCTAATTATTAAATATGACACAAACATTAGCTTACCTCTGTCGTTAAATATCGATTATTGCTATCGCTATTGACTAACAAATAATCTATCTTAATGTTTTAACCTGAATCCTCAGTTGATCGGCTCAAAATTATGATTATGTACTTTAAAACAGCAACTTACGGAAGGATTAGTACTCATCTATTGAGTGAGTTTGCCTAAGCATTTGATTGCACGTTTTTTAGACTCATTGACTTGACGGCAAAAGCCTTACATAGAATGACTAAGAACGGCTTTTAGTCGGCGCCACTAAGCCTAAAAACACACACTCAAACGTGTCCAACTGAGGATCCAGGTTTAACTTCCAAACAAGGATGCTGGAATGAATAAACTGTCTTTAGGAATTACATTAATTGAACTCTTGATATCGATAGGGATATTTTCTATTTCTATGATGTTAGTTATGCCATCTCTTAATAATTTTACTGCCAAAAACCGAATCTCCACAAATGTGACTACTTTAGCAAGAGCTATCCAAATGGCTAGGCAATCAGCAGTTATTTTTAATAAAGTAACAACCTTATGCCGCTCAAATGATCATCAACACTGCCAAGGAAAATGGCAAGAAGGAATGATTTTGTTTATAGATCATAATCAAGATCATATCTTTAATGGTGATGATATCTTTCTAACAAAATTTGAAAAATTTCCAGATGAAGATACTATCTATTGGCGTGCATTTCAGAATAAACAATATTTACAAATGAGCCCTCTTGGATACA
>JAAGZM010000366.1 GCA_024206355.1 Gammaproteobacteria bacterium
CAGCAGAGAGGTGTTGATTAATCGTTTGACTGTTCATCTAATTGAAGTCTTTTTATGGTACTACCAGCACGAACAATTATTTCATCAAACGTCTCTACAGGCCTGATCCACATCTCACGTTGGCCATATAAGGAATGATAACCAACAAACTTTTCAGCAAATGGACAGATATTATAGTGAATTATAAATTTATTTACCCAGCATTTAGTTTGCTCAATGATGGCAGCCTGAGGTATTTCGTTTGTTTGCATTGATTGCTTTACTTATATCTATGGTCGAAGAATCGAAAGAAGTCCTTGAGCAAACTCTGCCGCCTCTCGTCCAAGAGGAGTGAGGTAGCCACCATCATCTTGATCGACTAACCCTTTCACAAATAAGCGCTTCATCGCCGCAATAATTTCTGGTTTAGCAGTATGATGAACCTTTAAACCAACCTGAGTATTGTTAAGATCAAACAAGTTTAAACAATGTATTTCATCAAGTTGGTCATTATTAAAATCAGCCATAGTTGTTCCTTTAAATTAGAAAGCCTAGTTCAAAAACAGTATATTGCTAGTGTAGCTATCAGCCACATAAATTCAACTAAAATTCGTTCATTGGGCAACGCGAAGATAGTACTTTGTATCACCATTAAATTCTTCGAGTTGGATATTCTTTATATAATTTAGCCCTATTCTTTCAAGTACATGTGCTGAACCATAATTATCAACGGCAGTCAGTCCAGCTAATCTTTTTAAGCCAAGAACATTAAATGCATAATCTCTTACTGCTAATCCAGTTTCAAGCGCAATTCCTTGATTTTGATAAGCACTCAATATTGCATAGCCAACTTCCACATCATCCATGCTATCTCGTTTGACTAATCCACAAATACCAGCACTCACTTTCAATGAAACCAATTGAATAATAAAAAGACAAAATCCGTATTTTTTATACATAGAAAGGAACCTATCTTCCAAGAATTTTTCTGCATCTTCAACTGTTTTGAGATTTTTATCGCCCATATACTGAACACAATCCGGTTGATTAAATAACTCTAAAATAAGCGGCGCATCACGTAGCGTGGGAACTCGAAGAATAAAGCGCTCGGTTTCAAGAATTTTCATTGTATGGCACGATA
>JAAGZM010000367.1 GCA_024206355.1 Gammaproteobacteria bacterium
ACACATGCCATTATAATTCAACCTTATTTCTTAATGTTCGTTTTATTTTTGGCTCTTGATTAATCACTCTTTTAATTATAGAAATGAATCTTATACTATCCCTTGGTAAACTGCCTGAGGTAGCATACCCATCAATTTCTTCTACTAATACGTTACCTATAGAAACCGAAACAGAAGCATTTGCGGAGGCAGATGCGTTTATAAAACTAGCGTATATGCCGGATAATGATCCTATAGCAACTGCGGAGGCAGATGCCGAACCAGTGATATTGTTTAATAATACGTTCGGTAGTACAGATGAAGCATTAGAGCTACCACTTGCAGAACCATCTATCGCTGAAGCAGATACGTTTGATATAGTCCCTATAGCTGCAGAAGAAGCTATTGCTGTACCTAGTACGGTTGAAACAGATAAAGCTTTTAAAGAGCCAGTTGCATTACCTGAACTCGAAGTAGAACTACTACCTTTAATCAGCCCTCCAGATGTTAATCTTATACCTGTAAAATCAACATCAACAAGACCTCCGCTTGTTAACCTTAATTTCATCAGCTAAACTCCACTTCTGGGCACACCCAAACATCAACATTAGGCAGTGCTAAGTTAACCCAAATTTCAACATTAGCATTGTCAACGCCTGCCATAGCTGATACGGTTATTGATTCCTCATACTGATTTATAATTACTAGGCCAGACCATGATTCTGTATTTGTATCGTGTTCTACGCCATCACTTAGAATATTGTCTGGTCTTGTGGTATCCATCACACCTAGAGCTAAATCATTTTCGTCCGGTCTAACTACTTCTAGCCAGAAATCTACGTCTTTTAATGTTGTACCTGATTGAAAATTAACTGTGTAAGTTTTATCCGATGTTAAATCTTGAGATGTTAACTCTAATAATTTGTGTCGTAGTGGTGCGTTTTTTGCTGCTACACTTGTTGACCCTAGATAATATGATAGGCCGTTCGAGCCATCATAGGTTCCATTAAGATAAATAAGATTATCTGTCCCAATTTGCCCTACATAGGCTTGTTGTATTCTAGTAAACCAGTATCCATCCCCTGTGTCACAAGATATTATTTCTACACCCCATTGCGTGGTTGAATACACTGAATAGAAATAACCTGGGCCTTTAAGTTTGCATCTATAGAACTTTGTTCTTGATTCCTTTCTGGATATTAAATTTGTTGATGTACTGCCCGAAAAATCGCAATAGTAGAATTTTGTTGAATCTTCTGATCCTGGCAAATTCCAATTTGAGTACATGCAATTAATTTTGGCATTATAGTGCCTACTGTTTTTTAGAGTTACACTATTCCCCCCTGTAAGTGTCATTGTACAGTTATAAGTATCAGTTCTTCCAAAAGAACCATATAAGTCTGTGGCGACTATTTCACAATCATAAAATGTATTTGGTGCGTTTGTTGAATCTCTGAATCTTGTATCTATTCGGCCTGTAACATTAAATTTTAGACCTTTAAAAAAGCAGCCTGTTTTCTGTGCGATATAAGTTGTCAGATATAGGGTTGTTGTGTGTGAGATAGTATTAACAGTTGCTTTTTTATAAGTAGTACAATCGTCATCATCAACTGTTATAAGATTAACAGTTAAATAGTCTGTTACAACTGAAATCCCAAGGCTCCCATTGCCGCTTTCAGTGTGCGAGTGAGAAATAAGAATATTATCGTCATCTGGAGCCGTTGCAGGCACACCACCGCCAAACACATCATAAATACTATCATAATAAGCACTTACCCCCATTGCAGCAAAAGAACCTGTTCTTGCTGTGTCTGTTCGCCCTGCGTCACCTGTTGCTGT
>JAAGZM010000368.1 GCA_024206355.1 Gammaproteobacteria bacterium
TATCGGGTTCGTGATAACAAAATTGAAATTTTGCGCGTGTTACATACTTCAAGACGTTGGCCAAAAAAAATCTAAAAGGATACGTTTATAAGATCGTTGGATCTGGTCCCATATCTAAATGCATCCCAAATATCCAAACCGTAGGTTTTGGTAAGAATGCTCCAGCTGGTCCAATACGTACGATTATTTGCGAGGGACAATTAGGTTGTTTTTTGAATCTGTGCAATAATCAATATGGTGTTTATTTGACTTATACGCCATTTTTATCATACTTCTTTTTACAACCTACCGGGTTAGAACTGTACATCATTTAATAAAGCTTTTATTTCCCTGAGCACTATTTCAGGCTTATCCTGATGGATAAAGTGCCCACTACCATCAACAATAACATGTTTTGAAAGACTGGACATGGATGCAAGATCCCGCTGGAATATAATCCACTGTTTCCGGAGATCTTTACTCTCAAATATTGATGAAGATTCACCTGCTGTAAGAATAACCAGAGGAATATTTGGGAAAGCAGGCAGATTTCTAAATTCTGATTTTGAACCATCTATTAGCGCCATTTCATAGGATGCATCTGAAGAAAGTACTGATACTTTCAAAACACCATAGAGCATCGGGTATTCTTCCTGAAAAAATTCTGTTTGATCAGGATGCGTAGAATCTATTAACAATACCGCCTTCGTCTCATTTGGATAGAGTCTTGCAAAGGCATTTACAATTAAACCACCATAGGAATGTCCAACCAGTATATAGGGAGATGTTTTACCCGTTCTATGTAGGTTTTCCCTAAGTTGTCTCGCAGCTTCACGGATACTTCCAGGCACATTTCTATCACTACTGATGCCATACCCCGGTCGATTATAAGCAAAGACAGCTGTAGATTTAGATATCTTTTCGAATACTGGTTCCCAGGTAGACATGGTAGGGCCAGACCCTGTTTCAAAAACGATGATAGGGCTCTTATCTCCAATAGAAGCATAAGAGATATCTCCACCATGATTATGCATAACCGATTGATTGGGTAATGTGACGCAACCTGTAATAACCAGACTAGCCAGCAAAATTACTATATTACTAATAGTATTTTGTATTTTCATTTTATTATTCCTATTAATTATTTATTTAATCTGGTTTCCATTTTGTGATTATAGATAAGGAGTCATGATCTGAAGTTTTATCAAAATCCATGTGAAAACCAAAAGTGCTAACAGTAGTGCTGTTGCCTTAACCAAAAACTGAAATATCCTGCTCATATTGTTTCCTTGCTAGCAGTAGAAAATGTCAGGCCATTTTGACAGAAATTAAGAAATAATCGTCCCAACGGATAAATCAGGATAAACAATGCTGTAGTTATCTAGTCTGAAAGCAGGTTTTTCTAAATTGGGTAGGAGTTTGGTTAGTATACTTTTTAAAAACTGTATAAAAAGATGATTTTGAATTAAATCCTGCATTCATTGCGACATCCAGAATATTTACCGAAGTCGCTTTATCTACAGCAAGTAGATCTTTAGCGGTTTTCATTCTGAAGCTATTTATAAAATCAAAAAAATTACCATCAGTATTTTGGTTAATTGCCTGAGAAATATAATGAGATTTAAAGCCGGAAGTTCCCGCCAGATTTGATAAGGACAATTTAGGGTTGAGAAATAATTCCTCCTGTGTAATTTGCACTTTGATAGCTTTAAATACCATTAAGCTATCCTCATCAGTCAGAGCTGAATTTTGATAACTTGTCTTCTCAGTTTCACTTTCAGATTCTTGCTTTTGAGTAACCTTGTTATCGTTCATCATATTACCATCAGATTCTGAAAAAATCTGTGGTTGAGCAATCGCCTTATAAGCCAGATAAAAGACACAGAAGACCAAACTTAAATAGAGTAATTGTTCTCCCCATTTAATTTCATCATCAGCAAACACTAATCCCATAAAGGTAGCTACATAAACAATAAAAACAATAAACAATGAAAATAGAAATATCCGTAACCAGGAAAGATCAACAGCTTCTTTGAATGAATATCTGTCACCTATTTTTTTCTGATGATTGTCTAACAATTTATAACTATTTTTTAAATACCATAACATCGATATTATCCCAAATAACATTTGGAAAAAGACCGCCACATCAATCCATACCGTTGCTTTGGTTTCTGCTTCTGTTTCATTTTCAGAGATGTAACTCAGTATTTCTGATGATGAATGGTTTAATAATAATGCTGTTGCTAAAACGATAACGCATGCTACAGGAAGAAGATGTAACATTGACCTGGCCTTGGAAAAGGAGTGTGATTTGCCAATAATTTTTGCTACATACAGGTAGAAAACAGGTCCATAAAGAAAATCACTGATATGCTCAAATAAATACCATTCCGGAAGTTGGAAAATGTACCCTGTTTCCAATAGAAAACCGTTACAAAGCTCCAGAGCAAAGATCCCCATAAATATCGCAAGAATACTATTGGCATCCCTACGATTTTTTCCTGTAGTCAGCAAACTCAGGATCAGAAAAATAGTTTGACCAATACCTACTGCCAGTATGATAGAAAAAAGTGAAAGGGTTGGTGTCTGCACAAAGAACCTGTAATTGAAAAAATAGTAACCTCATTGTAGGTTCAGTTTGTTGATAGTTCAATATGTTTAAAGAGCCTCTTCTTCTGAGGCTCTTTGTCATTAATGATTTTAAACCAGGCTTACTGAAAAGCTGCATCGGCTCTTGTTCCTAATTCATCAAGAAGATCATAAACCCCTTTTCCTGCAGAACTGTTTTCACCAAGATCCAGGTCAGCTGCATTGGTAACAATAAAAAGTGCCGTATTTTTAGTCGCATTCACTACTAATAATGCAAACCATAATGTGTTAGTGCCATCATGGTATATGCCCTGCTCAGTTACATTCCATCCTAGTGAGTAGTTATTATTCTCTACACTGGTATGCAGTTTTGAAAACGCCTCAGCTGATAAAAAATTATCCACAGCCTCTCCCCTCAGCCCTTTTAGATGTAACGCCGCATAAGCAGCCATATCATCCAGTGACCCATGGACAATTCCAGCAGGACCCATGGCAACAGGATTATCTGATATTTCTTCAATTGCAGGATCAACAGCTATCCATTGATTATTGTCAAAAATGTGGCCAACAGGCTGTGCCAGAGTTCCTAAGGTATCTGGTGCTGCAAAACCTGCTGAATGCATCAATAATGGTTCAAAAACATAGTTCTGCATTAATGATTCCCAACTTATACCTGTCATACGTTCAAGCATTGCTCCGGCAATGGTATAACCCATATTGCTGTATTCATATTGTCCTCTATTAGCAGTTGAGGTTAACTGCAGTGCAATTTCAACAATTTCCTGACGTTGTATGACCGGATCCCTCTGATCGGTGAAATAATTATCCCATCCTGGTATTTCACTCATATGTACTGGTAACCCTGAGGTATGGGATAATAATTGATCCACACGAACATCTTCATAGGCTGGTAACATCAATCCAACATATTCAGGAAAGACATCTGCAATAGTAGTATCCCAATCAACAATTCCTTCACTAACTAACTTTGCCACCAATGTGGAAGTCATGGATTTTGTGATAGAACCAATATGCCATTGATCATCTTCAGTAACGGCAATTGAACGATCAATGGCCCGTACACCTACAGCTGTTTTTTCAATAATTTCTCCATCATGAATCATCACAGCTGCAAGAGCTGGTAGTGAGTTTTCATCTCGAATATATTCAGCGATTAGATCAAGGCGACCATCACCAGCTATTCCAGTAGCAGGTTTTTCTGAAGGTTCAGGAGATTGTGGATCTTCTTGATTAGTATTCGAACCTCCACATGCAGTTAATAAAGCAAGGGTGCTCACAAGTAGCAAATGGATTATTGGTTTAACAATTGTGTATTGCATTGTGTTTCCTCAAAATGTTGTGTGATTAATAAATTTCGAGAAAATTATGAGTAATTCAGGTGTATTTGTAGTCCTATCCTATCTATCTGGACAAATTAATTGTGGAATAAGTGAAAAATCTGTAGATATTTAA
>JAAGZM010000369.1 GCA_024206355.1 Gammaproteobacteria bacterium
GGCGCCCACGGTCTTGACCTTGGTGCGATGACAATGTTTATTTATTGCTTCCGTGATCGTGAGCCACTGCTTGATTGTTATGAAGCAGTCTCCGGTGCGAGAATGCACGCAGCGTACTATCGTCCAGGTGGAGTCTATCGCGACCTACCAGATATGATGCCTAAGTATGAGGCTTCTCGTTGGCATAATCAGAAAGCCGTGGATGAAATGAATGAGAACCGGCAAGGTTCTATGCTTGATTTTTTGGAATCATTCGTTGATAAGTTCCCATCTTGTGTTGATGATTACGAAACGCTATTAACGGATAACCGTGTTTGGAAACAGCGTACTGTCGATATTGCAATCGTAAGTCCAGAGCGTGCACTGCAACTTGGATTTACAGGTCCAATGCTTAGAGGTTCAGGTGTTGAATGGGATCTACGTAAGAAGCAACCTTATGAAGTGTATGACAAACTCGATTTTGATGTTCCTGTAGGAACTAATGGCGATTGCTACGACCGTTATTTAATACGTGTTGAAGAAATGCGTCAGTCGAACAAAATTATCAAGCAATGTATCAAGTGGCTGCGTGAGAATCCTGGTCCTGTGATGGCTGATGATCATAAAGTAACTCCTCCTTCACGTATCAATATGAAAAATGATATGGAAAGCTTGATCCATCACTTTAAACTATTTACTGAAGGTTTTTCAGTACCTGAAGGCGAAGCTTATGCAGGCATTGAACATCCAAAAGGTGAGTTTGGTGTTTATATTGTTTCCGATGGTGCTAACAAGCCCTACCGTTTAAAGATACGTGCTCCGGGTTTTGCTCATATCGCATCAATGAATGAACTGGTTCAGGGGCACATGCTGTCTGATGTGGTTGCAGTCATTGGTACACAAGATATCGTATTTGGGGAGATTGACCGCTAATGAGCGAACAAGCATCAGCTCAGAAGAGCTTAACCGAATTATTACCCGCTGAAGCGATCCAAAAAGTTGAGACTTGGATTGCCAAGTACCCAGCAGAAGGAAAGCGTTCGGCTGTGATGGGTAGCTTGATGGTAGCCCAGGAATATAACAGTAACTATTTATCAGAAGAATTGATGGATGCGGTTGCCGATTATCTAGAAATTCCACATATGGCCGCATATGAAGTAGCTACATTCTATACAATGTACAATCTAGAACCTGTTGGAGAGCATGTGATTAATGTTTGTACCAACATATCTTGTATGTTGCGAGGTAGTAAAGAGATTGTTAGTCGTCTTCAAGAACGTTTGAATATCGGTTTTGGTGAAACCACTACTGATAATAAGGTAACGCTTAAAGAAGTGGAATGTCAGGGCGCCTGTGCAGGAGCTCCTATGTGTGAAATTGACAAAATATTCCATGAAAATTTAACACCAGAAAAAGTCGATACTATTGTCGATGGCATTTTGGCTAAAAATAGCAAGGAGGGTTAAGATATGGAAATTAATCAGGTCTGTTATCGAACCCTTCATTTAGATAAGCCTTGGACATTAGCGACTTACGAAAGTGCTGGTGGCTATAAAGTTTGGCGTAAAATTCTTGCAGAACAAACACCGCCTAATGAAATTATTGAGGAATTAAAATTGTCCTCATTACGTGGACGTGGTGGAGCAGGTTTCCCCACAGGACTCAAGTGGAGTTTCATGCCACGTAATGCACCTGGTCAAAAATACATAGTGTGTAACTCAGACGAAGGTGAGCCAGGAACCTGTAAAGATAGAGATATTCTTCGTTATAACCCTCATCAGTTAATTGAAGGGATGGCAATTGGCGCTTATGTAATGGCCGCCAGTGTTGGTTATAACTATATTCGTGGTGAGTTTTTTGAGCCTATCGAGCGCATAGAAGCTGCTTTACAAGAAGCGAGAGATGCTGGTCTAATCGGTCAAGATATTCTAGGTTCTGGTTTCGATTTTGAACTACATAATCACTACGGTGCAGGTGCTTATGTTTGTGGTGAAGAAACTGCATTGATTGAATCTCTAGAAGGCAAGAAAGGTCAGCCACGATTTAAGCCTCCTTTCCCTGCTAACTACGGTGTCTACGGTCGTCCAAGTAATGTAAATAATACGGAAAGTTTTGCTTCGGTTCCAGTTATCCTTGATAAGGGTGGTAAATGGTTCTTAGAGCAAGGTATTCCAAATAACGGCGGACAGAAAATATTCTCAGTATCAGGTCATGTAAATAAACCTGGTAACTATGAAATTCCAATGGGTACATCTTTTAAAGATCTTCTAGAACTTGCTGGTGGCATGCTTGACGGTAAAAAACTCAAAGCTGTAATTCCCGGCGGTTCATCAACCCCTATTTTACCTGCAGATATAATCATGGATTGCACGATGGATTATGACTCGCTTGCTAAGGCTGGTTCTATGTTAGGTGCAGGTTCTGTCATCGTGATGGCAGAAGGAACTTGCATGGTAGAAGTGTTGGCAAGACTGTCTCACTTTTATTATGAAGAGTCTTGTGGACAATGTACGCCTTGTCGCGAAGGTACTGGTTGGCTATCTCGTATGGTCACTCGCATACTTAATGGCGAAGGCAAAATGGAAGACTTAGAAAAGCTGGATACTATTGCAGGTAACATCATGGGGCGGACTGTTTGTGCCTTGGGTGATGCTGCTGCAATGCCAGTGAAAGGTATGCTTAAGCAATACCGACACGAATTCGAAGAAAAAATAAAACAAGCTTTATAAAGCGATTATTGACAGGAAATACGATGGCGAACATCGAAATAGATGGTGTAAAACTTGAAGCAGAACCGGGTTCAATGCTTATTGAAGCAGCGGATGCGGCTGGAATAAAAATTCCTAGATTCTGTTATCACAAAAAATTATCTGTAGCTGCTAGCTGCCGGATGTGTCTGGTTGATGTTGCCAATATACCTAAACCGGTTCCTGCTTGTGCAACTCCGATTTCTGATGGTATGACAGTTAACACTCATTCTGCTCGTGCACTTGATGCACAAAAAGCAGTGATGGAATTCTTGTTAATTAATCACCCGCTAGATTGCCCAATATGTGATCAAGGTGGTGAATGTGAATTGCAAGATGTCGCTGTCGGTTACGGTGATGATGTTTCTCGCTTCACAGAAGGCAAGAGAATTGTTGAAAGTCACAATATTGGTCCACTTATTGCGACGGATATGACGCGTTGTATACACTGTACTCGTTGTGTGCGTTTTGGTAAGGAAATTGCTGGTATTCGCGAAATGGGCGAAACCGGTCGTGGCGAGCACATGAAAATTGGTACTTATATAGCAACAACCGTAGATTCAGAAATTTCGGCAAATATTATTGATCTTTGTCCAGTAGGGGCATTGACTGCAAAACCTTCTCAGTACAAGGCAAGAGCCTGGGAATTACAACAGTCTGACAGTATTGCTGCCCATGATTGCCTCGGTTCCAATATTGCTATCCACACACGTCGTGGAGAAGTAATTCGTGTAGTTCCTAATGATAATGATTCGATTAATGAATCATGGATATCCGACAGAGATCGTTTTTCATATGAAGCGCTAGCCAGTGAGCAGCGTTTAACACAGCCGATGATCAAAGAAGATGGTCAGTGGAAAGAAACCGATTGGCAAACAGCATTAAATATTGCTGTTGATGGTTTACGAAAAGTTATAGAAACACAAGGTATTGAAAGCATTGGTGCAATTGCGTCACCAAATTCGACAACAGAAGAACTTTTCTTACTACAAAAGCTGATGCGTGATATGGGTAGTAACAATATCGATACTCGTTTGCGTCGAACTGACTTTAGCGCTGAAAATAATGATCCGCTTTATCCTTCATTAGGAATGGATATTGCTGATTTAGAAAATCTTGGAGCTACCTTATTAGTTGGTTCCAATATAGGGAAAGAACAACCTATTGCCGCTGCTCATCTTAGAAAGTCAACTAGAGATGGTACTGTTATGGCGATCAACTCTGAGGATATTGATTATAATTTTCGCACTAAGTTTAATAGCGTCGTTAACTCGGCGGATATGCTTGCTGAATTATCAGGCGTTGCTAAAGCATTAGCTAGTCTAAAGGGTGTTGAGGCTATTGATGCTGCTATTAAGGCACTTGATGTAGATGTTAATGATCCACAAAAAGCGATGGCAGAAGCACTCAATAATGCTGAAAATTCAGCTATTATCTTTGGTCAATTTGCTTGTAATCACCCTGATTTTGCTAAGTTAGCAGCAGTTGCAAATGCAATTGCATCAATGAGTGGTGCTTCTTTTGGTACTTTCTCCGATGGAGCAAATTCAGCAGGTGCCCATCTCGCTGGAGCTATTCCTCATCGAGGAGTTGGTGCAGGAGAAGTAGAAGCAGGTAAAAATATCGCTGAAATGTTAAGCAGTGATATGAAGGCGTTTATTCTTCATGGTGTTGAGCCTGAGCTTGATATTTCAGCTTCAGCTCGAAAATCTATGGAAGAAGCCCATCTAGTGATTGCTTTATCTGCTTTTAAAGATGGTCCTGTAAGTGATTATGCTGATGTGATGTTACCAACGGCTGCATTCTCAGAAACATCAGGAACATTTGTTAATGTTGCTGGAACTTGGCAATCATTCAAAGCGGCAGTAGCTGCTAAAGGTGAAGCGAGACCGGGCTGGAAGATATTTAGAGTGCTGGGAAATTTATTGGAACTACCGGGGTTCGATTATGTTTCTTCTGAAGAGATCCTCGATGAATTGCAACTAATTCTTGATCCAGTAGACAAACGAGACGGTGATTGGCCAATTGCTAGTTCAGTAACTGGCTCTGCAGATCCTGCAAATGTTTGTTCAATTTATCAGGTTGATTCTCTCGTACGTCGGGCTAAAGCTCTACAGGCGACGAAGGATGGACAAACTGGCAATGGAGGAGAGCAATAATGATAGACTATCTTCTCGATTTCTTATGGATTTTAGCTAAAATTGTTACCATCCTAATACCTTTGGTATTAGCAGTTGCTTACACAACTTTTGCAGAAAGAAAATTCATCGGATTTATGCAGGTTCGTGTAGGGCCAAACCGTGTAGGACCTAACGGTTTATTCCAACCATTTGCTGACGTATTTAAGCTGGTGTTCAAAGAAGTAATTATCCCAAGTGGTGCTAATAAGGTTATGTTCCTGATTGCACCAGCTTTATTCTTTGGACCATCGATTGCTGCTTGGTCTGTGGTACCTTTTGATGCTGAATTGGTATTAGCCGATGTTAATGCCGCAGTCTTGTATATCTTAGCGATGACTTCAGTAGGAGTTTATGGCGTTATTATTGCTGGTTGGGCATCGAATTCAAAATATGCATTCCTTGGCGCCTTACGTTCTGCATCTCAAGTGATTTCTTACGAATTGGCAATGAGCTTCACACTGGTTGGTGTGATTATGACGGCTAATAGTTTGAATCTTGGCGACATAGTTAATGGCCAAACTGGCGGTTTCTGGACTTGGTACTTTATTCCATTACTACCTTTAGTTGTAATCTACTACATTTCAGGTGTTGCAGAAACAAACCGAGCGCCCTTTGATGTCGCTGAAGGTGAGTCTGAAATTGTTGCTGGATTCCACGTTGAGTATTCAGGTACAACATTCGCTGTATTCTTCTTAGCTGAATACGCAAACATGATTTTAATCTCGGTGCTAACAGCACTATTCTTCTTTGGTGGTTGGTTATCTCCATTCCAAGGGATTCCAGTTTTAGAGGGACTATTTTCTTGGGTACCAGGAACCTTATGGTTACTTGGAAAAGCATTCTTCTTCTTGTTCGGCATGCTTTGGTTACGCGCAACGTTCCCACGTTATCGTTATGATCAAATTATGCGATTAGGTTGGAAAGTATTTATCCCAGTCACACTAGTGTGGTTGGTTGTGGTTGCCATAATGGCAAAAACCGGTTTTGGACCATGGTATTAATATGAAAGCTTTGAAGCATTTTTTTCAGTCCTTCTTCTTAACAGAACTTGTTAAGGGTCTGAATGTTACGCGACGTCACATGATGTCTGACAATGTAACGGTTCAGTACCCAGAAGAAAAAACACCACAGTCACATCGTTTTCGTGGTTTACATGCATTACGCCGTTATGAAAACGGTGAAGAGCGTTGTATTGCATGCAAACTTTGTGAGGCGGTGTGTCCTGCATTAGCAATTACTATCGAAGCAGGTCCTAGAGCTGATGACGGGAGTCGTCGCACTAATCGGTATGAAATAGATTTATTTAAATGTATTTTCTGTGGATTCTGTGTTGAATCATGTCCGGTTGACTCTATTGTGGAAACACGTGTTTTTGAATACCACTTTGAAAATCGTGGTGAAAATATCATGACGAAAGATAAATTATTGGCTATTGGCGACAAATATGAAGATCAACTGGCGAAAGATCTCCAGCTTGATGATCCATACCGTTAAGTGACAGGACTTTAATATGACACTTGTACAAATTATTTTTTATGCATGCTCTGTTTTGCTGATTGCTTCAGCATTAATGGTCATCACTTCTAAAAACTCTGTAAAGTCAGTAATGTTTTTGATTTTGAGTTTTTTCTACGCCGCCTGTATCTGGATGATTTTAGAAGCAGAGTTTTTAGCAATATTGCTAATTTTGGTGTATGTAGGCGCTGTAATGGTTCTTTTCTTATTTGTAGTGATGATGCTAGATATCGATTTTGCAGCACTCAAACAAGGTTTCACACGTTCACTACCTATCGGAATTGTAGTGGCTGGTACATTACTTTATTTTTTATTCACTTTAGTGGGTTCAGATACCTTAGGTCCTGAAGCATTTCCTATACCTGAACTTCGAGCAGCTGATTATAGCAGTGTTACAGAACTTGGACTGTTGATGTATACCGAATACTTCTATCCTTTTGAAATTGCAGCTCTAATCCTTATGGTAGCGATGGTTGCAGCTATCAGTCTAGCTTTCCGTGGTAAGCGAAAGGGGACTAAAACTCAAAAGCCAGCTGAACAGGTCAAAGTTAAAAAAGAAGACCGCTTACGTATTGTTAAAATGCAGTCTGAAAAACGATTATCAAACGGAGCAAGCGAATGATTGCTTTATCGGATTATCTTATAGTTAGTGCTGTTTTATTTACTATCGGTATTGCAGGCATTATCCTTAATCGTAAGAACATTATTACTTTACTTATGAGTATAGAACTAATGTTAATTGCGGTTAATACCAATTTTATTGCCTTTTCTCGATTTCTAGATGATCCAGTAGGGCAAATATTTGTATTTTTTATTCTCACAGTTGCAGCAGCTGAAGCGGCAATAGGGCTTGCGATATTACTTCTGGTATTCAGAAATCGTAAAACTATTGATGTTGAAGAACTGGACTCATTGCAAGGCTAGGGTGGATTAACCGAACATGGAAAAATTATATCTCTGGATTGTTCTTGCACCGCTGATTGGTGCCATCATTGCAGGCTTATTTGGCAAGCAAATAGGTAGAGCAGGATCGCATGTCGTTACCATAGCAGGTGTAGCTTTCTCGACAGTGGCGTCTATGTTGGTTATGAAGCACCTATTGATCGATGGTGGTGAAGCCTACAATGCCAGTGTTTATACATGGGCAATGGTTGGTGACTTGAGGCTTGAAGTTGGCTTCATGATCGATAATCTAACGGCTATGATGATGGTCGTTGTTACCTTTGTATCCTTGATGGTGCACATTTATACCATCGGTTATATGACTGATGACCCAGGTTATCAACGCTTTTTTAGTTATATCTCATTATTTACCTTCGCAATGCTTATGCTTGTGATGTCAAATAACTTCCTACAACTGTTCTTTGGTTGGGAATTAGTAGGGCTTGTTTCTTACTTATTGATCGGATTCTGGTTCAAAAAAGATACAGCCACTTACGCCAATATGAAGGCTTTCCTTGTTAACCGTGTAGGTGATTTTGGTTTCCTACTTGGTATTGCCGGTGTTCTGTACTTCTTTGGCAGCCTTGAATACGCAACCGTATTTGGTAAGGTCGAAGCTTTTGCACAAGGAAATCCAACATTTGATGTGATTGCTGGAAGCGACTGGTCAGCGATGACTGCTATCTGTATTTGCTTATTCATTGGCGCAATGGGTAAATCAGCTCAGGTTCCACTGCATGTTTGGCTGCCCGATTCAATGGAAGGCCCTACACCAATCTCTGCATTAATCCACGCAGCTACCATGGTTACAGCAGGTGTATTTATGGTTGCTCGTATGTCGCCTCTGTTTGAATATTCAGAAACAGCGTTGGCATTTATCTTAGTTATTGGTGCAACTACAGCTTTATTTATGGGCTTCCTCGGTTTAGTACAAAATGACATTAAGCGAGTTGTTGCTTATTCAACCTTATCGCAATTAGGTTATATGGTTGTTGCATTAGGAGCTTCGGCTTATGCCGCCGGCGTATTCCACTTGATGACACATGCTTTCTTTAAAGCGTTATTATTCCTTGCTGCAGGTTCGGTTATTATCGGAATGCACCATGAGCAAGATATGCGCAAGATGGGTGGTCTCTACAAATATATGCCAATCACTTGGATAACCTCTTTGATTGGTTCATTAGCGTTAATTGGTACACCATTTTTCTCGGGTTACTATTCAAAAGATGCGATTATTTTAGCAGCAGGCCATTCTGATTTAGGCTTGGCGTCTACTTATGCGTACTACGCTGTATTATCCGGCGTATTCATTACCGCACTTTATAGCTTCAGATTATTCTTCATGGTATTTCATACTGATGAACGATTTGATGATCATACTCGTGAGCACTTAAAAGAGTCTCCATGGGTAGTTACTTTACCGCTTGTTCTTCTAGCAATACCATCAGTGATTATTGCCTGGTTTAGTGCCGGTGACATGTTGTTTGGTGATTTCTTTAAAGGCGTAATCACTGTGCTTCCACAGCATGATGTGTTGAATGAAATTAGCAGTGAGTGGCATGGGCCAGTCAGTTTTGCAATGCATGCGATAAGTAGTTTGCCATTTTATTTAATGTTGGGTGGAATAGTGACTGCTTGGTTCTTATATGTGAAGCGTCCTGATATTCCAGCGACACTTGAGAA
>JAAGZM010000370.1 GCA_024206355.1 Gammaproteobacteria bacterium
AAGGTTAAAGATTCCACCTTGATCGAACCACGGCAAGTTGGTTTTTTATATGATTGACGTATTCAAAGAGGTCATCATCATTCAGCGCCAAAACTTTATCAAAATCATCATCAAGTTCTTGTGAGATCATTTCAGCAAATTTCTTAGGTGAGTTATATCTCCCAACGCCATATCGTTCGTACATTTCAACTCGCTCGAAGTGTTCAGATATTGAAAATTCAAAGACTTTTATTTGATGGTACAGCTCGTATAGAAGCATGCCTTCCATTTTGTTTGTGGCATAAGCAAATAGCGCACAACTGCTTTCATGAAATAGATACAAGCCAATATCGAGGGTCTGGTTATGTGTTAACCCGTCTTCGTTGTTTGTTATTAGTTGCGGCATTGTTGATTCCTTCTTATTCTTATTCTGTACCAGTGGTGAATTGAATTAATATTTATGGTGGTAAAATCAATGACGGGCAGCGATAGAAATTTGGAAAGTTGTGGCCGCAACATGGCATCTATTAGCGTCTTGATAAAAGGTTGCCATAACCTTTCAACAATAAATTCTGATCACTATTACCTGCAACTGGACGGGCTGGATGAAGATCCAATGCAGCAATTGCTGAGTCACTCGATCACCTACCGGGTCGCGGTGGGTGCCCAGCAGGGTAAGAAAGTATTCACACTGAAGACAATGGCTGGCGTTAGCGAAGACCGGGGTAATTCGCAGGCTGCAAAGGAATCCGGTTTTAGCT
>JAAGZM010000371.1 GCA_024206355.1 Gammaproteobacteria bacterium
ATTTTAACGGCAGGTTTTTATTACAAAACATTCATGAAGCCAAAATGGGCGTGGATGAAATATGAATATATCATCAGAAAAATGGCTGGTCTTGGCGTATCTCCTACAGAGCCTGATCCTGACATCTATGATAAGCGGTTTATGTTTTGCGATTTACTGATTGTAGGTGCGGGTCCTGCAGGTCTGAGTGCTGCCAGAACTGCTGCTGCATCTGGTGCTAGAGTTCTTTTGTGTGATGAAGACTATTTGACGGGTGGTTCATTATTGGGTGAACAGGTTTCCATTAATGGCAAAACAGCTGCTCACTGGTGTCAGACAATTACAGCTGAATTACAAGCAATGGATAATGTTGAGATTTTAACAAATACAACAGTTTTCAATCACTCGGATCATAATTATCTGGTTGCAATCAAAGATAATCCACGGACAGATGCAGTTCGTAAAACCCTGCTTAAAATTCGGACCAAACAGCTTATCCTTGCAACTGGTTCAGTTGAGCGGCACCAACTATTTGATGGTAATGATCTTCCCGGTGTGATGCTTGCTGGTAGTGTTCGAACTTATATTAATCGATATGCGGTGAAGCCTGGAACTCAAGCTGTTATTTATACCAATAACGATTCCGGTTATGCATCTATCCCGGTAATGAAAAGAGCTGGTATTGAGATCAAAGCGCTGATAGACAATCGTGAAAATGCTACAGAAGAAGCTATGAAACTCGCTAGTGATCAGAATATCAGCGTTTTATTCTCCCATCGCATTACCAAAGCCAAAGGGAAAAAACAGGTTGTTTGTGTTGAAGCTCAACCTGTTGCTGGTGGAAATTCAAAGATATATAACTGTGACCTTGTTTGTATGGCTGGTGGCTGGGCCCCAGTGGTACATCTATTTTCACAAAATGGTGGCAAATTGTTTTTTGATGACAATAAGTCGACTCTGGTTGCTGATAAAAATTCCCATCCATCTTATCTGGCAGGTTCAGTTGACTGTCATTTTGATCTGCAATCATGTTTACAGTCTGGCAGTGATGCAGCAAGTGAAGCTCTGGGTTTATCAAAGCAGTCAGATTTCACTGTCACACAAGATGTTCCTGCTCAGATCAGCATTAAATCGGATTGGACTTATAGCGCTTCAATTAAAAAACGTGACAAAATATTTATTGATTATTTTAGTGATGTAATAGTTGCTGATCTTGATCTGGCTGTGCGAGAGGGATATCAACATGTTGAACTAGCCAAGCGTTATACGTCTGCAGGTATGGGTATGGATCAAGGGAAAACTACCAATGTTCATGCCATTGGATTGATCAGTGAAATGACTGGTAAAACGACACAAGAAATAGGCCATACAACTTATCGTTCACCATATACTCCTGTTACTTTTGGTGCTGTGGTAGGACATGAAATAAATAAATCACTTTCTTATGAGCGGCATACTCCTTTTTATCATTGTCATGTTAGTCTGGATGCAGTTTTTGACCAATCAGCTACCTGGCGTTATCCCAAGTGTTTCCCTCGTGACAATGAAAGCATTACTGCCTCAATCGAGAGAGAGGTTAGCAATACCCGTACCCACGTTGGAGTAACCGATGTATCTTCTTTGGGTAAATTGGAAATTTTCGGACCAGATGCCGTTAAGTTTCTTGAATTGGCCTATATCAATAAATTTTCGACCATTGGTATTAATCGTTGCCGTTATGTCATTATGCTGCGTCCCGATGGCCCAATACTCGATGATGGCGTAGCGACTCGATTAGCTGAAAATCACTTTTTGCTTACTTTGACTACTGCACAAACAGCAAAAGCCATGCTGCAGCTGCAAAGAATGTTGGATATAGATTTCCCGGAACTGGATGTAGCAATTGCTTCGGTTTCAGCACAGTGGGCAAATCTGGCCATTGCTGGTCCGAAGGCACGTGAAGTTCTGGAGCAATTAAAACCTGACTTTGATATTTCTAATGAAGCCTTTCCATATCTTGATTTCAGAGCAGGAAAGATTGCTGGACTAAATGCCAGAGTATACCGGGTCAGCTATTCAGGTGAGCATGCTTATGAGATCAGTGTTGGGGCAAGAGATGCCCAGGAATTATGGATGAAAGTTCTCAAAGCCGGAGATTCATATGGGATCATGCCCTATGGTGTTGAAGCTCTAGATATTATGCGTATAGAGAAGGGACACTTGGGGATTGGTACTGAGATTGATGGCAAGACAACGCCAAATGATCTAGGTCTTGGTGGTATGGTTAAAAAGGAACGGTTTTTTATTGGTTCAGTTTTACTCAATCGGCCCGCCTTTAAAAGTGACGACCGATTGCAGTTGGTTGGTTTGAAACCGGTAGATAATACATCGACTATCACTACTGGAGCTCAGATCCTAGAAACAAAATTTTCTGGTAACAAGCAGGATAGTCTGGGCCATGTTACCGCATCTGTGAATAGCTCTACCCTTGGTCATCCCATTGCACTGGCTTTGCTATCAGGTGGCAGATCACGTATGGGAGAAAAGCTATTTGCAGGATCTCCAGTTAATAATAAAGAGGTTGAAGTTACAGTCTGTAACCCGGTTTTTCTAGATCCACAAGGAGAACGTCTGCGTGTCTGATAATTATCAATATATTTCACCATTTGCTTTGTCTGATGGTACAGATGGTCCCCAATTCACTAATGGTTCAGGCACAGCCATTATTACAGAGGTGGCGATACCATCAATTATTTGCCTAGCTGGTAATCCATTGGATAAAGCTTTGCCCACTACAAACCTGATCAGTGTTATATCTGATAGCAGAAAAATTTTGGCAGTTGCACCAGATCAATGGTTAATCACTGATACAGAGATATCCTCGGAAGATCTTCTTGCTCATGTACAGCAACAATATTCGGGAAAATCTGTAGTTTGTGCTGATCATTCCCATGCCTGGAGTATTTTACGCTTAACTGGGAAAAATGCTGCCAAGTGTCTATCAAGATTGTGTCCCATTGATTTACACTATGATGTATTTGGAGAAAATAATTTGCTACAAACAAATATGGCAGGAATATACATACTGTGTTTTCGAATCGAGGGCAAGAATGGCTTTGATCTTTATATGTCCCATAGCTATAGCCGATCTTTTTTTGAAATTCTGCGCGATGCTGCTAATTTAGACTAAACCAGATTAAATAAAAAAAACTAATCACTAAGATAATATTATGGATATAAAAGACAAAAAATTAATTTCATTACTTTTGGAAAATGCACGGGCGAGCACCAGCGATCTGGCCAGAAGAATGGGTTTAAGTCGTACTGCTGTACAAGAGCGTATTAAGAAGCTTGAAGCAAGAGGCATTATTACTGGTTATACTATTAAATTATCGAGTGAAATGGAAAATAAAGTACTTACATCACATGTGACTGTACAAATAGATCCTAAGACTGAAAATGAAGTGATACAGCAAATAAAAACTATCCCTTCTGCTAACTCTCTCTATACAATATCAGGCGAGTTTGACCTTATTGTTATTTTGCGAGCTGAATCAACAACTGAGCTTGATAGCGCTCTTTCGCAATTAATTAATATTGACGGAGTTAATCGAACTAAAACGAGCATTATTTTGAGTACAAAATTCGAACGATAATTTTTTAACACATAGTAATGAGAAAGATAGAAGTAATAAGCCATATTTTGTTATATTAAACCCAAATTAACATACAAGAGGTAACAGTTATGTCACACGAAGATGAACATGAAGATGAAGAGATAGTATTGTCAGAACTTGAAACTGATGAACTGGTTGAACAAATGTTTGACGATTTATACGATGGACTGGCTGATGAAATCGCCGAGGGAACTCAAATCCTGCTTGACCGGGGATGGGAGGCCAAGGAGGTACTCGATAAGGCATTGGTAGAGGGTATGAATATTGTCGGTGTTGATTTTCGTGATGGAATACTATTTGTGCCAGAAGTATTGTTATCGGCAAATGCCATGAAAGCAGGAATGAGCATTCTCAAACCTTTGCTTTCAGCATCTGGAGTTGCCCCTGTTGGAAAAATGATCATTGGCACAGTAAAAGGAGATATCCATGACATCGGTAAAAACCTGGTTGGGATGATGATGGAAGGCGCAGGTTTTGAGGTGATTGATATTGGAATTAATGTTGACGTAGATAAAATTATTGAAATATTAGAAGCAGAAAAGCCGGATATTTTGGGTATGTCGGCTTTGTTGACTACCACCATGCCCTATATGAAGGTAGTTATAGATACCCTCAAAGAGCAGGGCATTCGAGATGACTATATTGTACTGGTGGGTGGTGCACCATTGAATGAAGAATTCAGTGCAGCTGTAGGTGCTGATGCTTATTGCCGGGATGCTGCAACAGCAGTTGAAACAGCAAAAGAGCTAGTTCAGCTGAAACGTGCCAGTTAAAGAACACAAATATATAGAAAGCGGAGGATCGCAATGACCCAACAGGTGGGGCAACAGCAACATAAAGAGCAGTACCAACGCGCCCAAATGTTTCTGAAATCAGGAGAGTTCAAGTCTGCAGAAGATATCTGTTCTTCTGTACTGAAAAATTACCCTGAGGATGCGAACTTTCTCTGTCTGTCAGCTCAGGCATTAATAAAACTCAAGCGGTTAAAAG
>JAAGZM010000372.1 GCA_024206355.1 Gammaproteobacteria bacterium
AATATCTGTTGAGAAGAATATGCCGCAAAAATGTTATATCGAAAAAATTTATAAACTAACCAAAGAGCAGAAAAAGACATTAGTTAAAATTGGTAAGGAAGAAAAAGAGGAAGCCTAATCTTCACAATTGATTCGTTTAGCTAGTTGAATAGTGCTTTCAGTTAGCTAGACATAATCTTCAATAACTTTGAGAAAGTCTTCGCTATAATTTTCACATTTACTCTCACCTACACCATTAACTAATAAAAACTGCTCACGATTTTTTGGCATAAGATGACACATATCATGCAATGACTTATCACTGAAAATAACAAAGGATGGTACATTCTTCTCGCTGGCAATACTGAACCGTAAATCTCTTAACTCTTCAAATAAGGCATCTCTACCATGGGTTGAAGTAATGACCCTTGCTTTAATTTTTGCTCTTCCTGTAGCAGGCTCTAAGAATTTTCTCATTGTAAATACTTTTTCATTTTTAAGTATTTCTCTACTTTTCTCAGTTAAAGCAAGATTACCATAGTCCCAGTTGGTAATAGTTATATATTGCATATTGAGCAGTTGTCTCAATACAATATTCCAATGATTTGTAGATTTATCTTTACCCAGTCCATAGACAGATAATTTTTCATGTCCTCGCTCCAGTATTTTTGCATTTTTGCTGCCACGTAAAACATTTACAATATGACCTGCACCAAAAATTTGACCGGTTCGAAAGATTGTAGACAATATTTTTTGAGCATCGACAGATGCATCCCATGTTTCACCAGGTTCCATGCATGTATCGCAATTAGCACACTCTTCAGCACTTTCTTCTTCAAAATAACTTAACAAATATTGACGGCGACAGAGGGTTGTTTCACACAAAGAAAGCATCGCATTGAGTTTATGTCGAGCAACTTTTTTGTAGGCCTCACTAGCATCGGTTGTTTCTAGCATCCGAGTGAGTTTTATGACATCTTGCAAACCATAGATCATCCAAGCATTAGAGGGTCTACCATCACGCCCAGCACGGCCAGTTTCCTGATAATAGCTCTCGATACTTTTCGGTAAGTCCATATGAGCTACGAAACGAACATCAGGGCGATCAATACCCATACCAAATGCGATGGTGGCGACGACGATTATATTATCATCACGGTTAAAGGCATCTTGCGCTTGCTGGCGAACGTCTTTAGGAAGCCCTGCATGATAGGAGACAGTTTTATGACCAAATTTTTCAAGATCAGAAGTAACTTTTTCAACTTTCTTTCTCGATAAGCAATAAACAATACCGGTATCATTTTTATGATGCTTCTCAATAAAATCATGCAACTGAATAATTTCATTACCACGTTCATAAATACTGTATTTAATATTGGGCCGATCAAATGATGAAACAAAAATATTCGGACTATCAAGGCTCAGTTGACTGACAATATCTGCTCTAGTTTTTGTATCGGCTGTAGCCGTTAAGGCTAAAAGAGGTGTATCAGGGAAAACGTCTTTTAATCCACCAAGGCGAGTATAATCTTTTCTAAATTCATGGCCCCACTGAGAAACACAGTGAGCTTCATCAATGGCGATTAAAGCGATATCAAGCTCTCTGAAGAAATTTAATAAATAGCCTGAAAGTAGCCCCTCAGGAGAGACATAAACCAATTTCACATCACCGTTTAGAATACTATCTTCAGCATGTTGGCGCTGATGGATATCTTGCATCGAATTAAGAAAGCAAGCGGAAACGCCATATTCACTCAGACTAACAACCTGATCATTCATCAATGAAATAAGTGGCGAAACAACCAGAGTGATCCCATTACTAAAAAGTGCAGGAAGCTGATAACAGATCGATTTACCACCACCCGTCGGCATAATCGCTAAAGCATCTTTACCGTCAAGAACGGTATTGATGATATCAAGCTGATCAAAACGAAAATCAGAGTGACCAAAGGTCTGTTTTAGAATGCCATGTAACTTAGAATCGCGCATAGAGCGCACTGTATATCAGCTAGGTATGTTTATCTACAGTAATAAACGATTGTTACCTTGAGATATTTACCCCTTTTCTAATTCAGTGCCTGACACCAAACCCGGACTGAATTTTGAGTGAGAGGTTAAATTCAGTGCCTGACACTCTATAAGCCTGTTATACTGCGCAAACTTTTGGTGCCGGGTACGGTGCCTGACACCTTTCTTTCTATAACTTAATAGGTTCTAGCTTATGTCTGCAACAGACTTTTCATCATTAAAACTGAGTCCTGCGTTGATTCAAAATTTGGTCACGCTTGATTATCATGAAATGACTCCGGTGCAAGCTAAAAGCCTACCTTTAATTCTTGATGGTAAAGATGTTATTGCTCAGGCTAAGACTGGTTCTGGAAAAACTGCAGTTTTTGGTTTAGGTTTGTTGCACAATCTTAATGTTAAGAGATTTCGAGTTCAGTCACTTGTACTTTGTCCAACAAGAGAGCTTGCTGATCAAGTAGCAAAAGAGATACGCAAACTGGCCCGTTCTATACATAATATAAAAGTTCTAACCTTATGTGGTGGTAAACCCATGGGGCCTCAGATAGGCTCTTTAGAACACGGTGCCCATATTGTTGTAGGAACACCAGGGAGAATTGTTGATCATATAGAACGAGGTCGCCTCAGCTTAGAGAATGTAAATACCCTTGTCCTCGATGAAGCAGATCGTATGCTAGAAATGGGTTTTCAGCCTGCCCTTGATTTGATTTATTCCCATTGTCCAGACAAACGTCAAACCTTGTTGTTTAGTGCCACTTTTCCTGAGCAAATAATACCCGTCACAAAAAAAATGATGAATAATCCTGAGACGATTATAGTCACTTCAACTCATGATAATTCAATTATTCGCCAGCACTTTTATCAAATTAATAATAATAGTCAACGAATGAATGCACTGGGTATTATTTTACAAAAATTCATTCCTCAGTCAGCAGTAGTATTTTGTAATACGCGTGTAGAAACTAAAGAAGTCGCTGAAGAGTTGAGAATGCAAGGTTTTAATACCCAAGCTTTGCATGGTGATTTGGAGCAACGCGATCGTGACGTTACCTTATTGAAGTTTGCAAATAAAAGCACCTCTGTTCTCGTGGCGACTGATGTTGCAGCAAGAGGTCTTGATATTGATAGTTTAGATATGGTTGTTAATTACCATATCTCACATGATCCTGAGGTTCATGTTCATCGCATTGGGCGAACTGGACGAGCGGGTAGTAAAGGTATTGCTTGTACGTTAATCACTGGTAAAGAGTCATATAAAATAAAGCAGCTTGAAGAAGTTATCAATCAGTCTATTGAAGTAGAAGATCTGCCAAAACTAAATAAATTGGAAATTGTCAGGATTAAACCTCCGATGGTGACATTGCAAATCGATGGCGGTAAAAAACAAAAAGTTCGTCCCGGAGATATTCTCGGGGCGCTTACTGGTAAAGATGGTATCTCAGGTGATCAGGTTGGTAAAATCAACTTATTTGATTTTCGAGCCTATGTTGCTGTCAACCGAAAAGTTGCCAATGATGCTTTGAAAAAACTCACCAATGGCAAACTAAAGGGACGAAGTTTTAAGGTTAGACGTATTAGCTAGAGCATTTTATCCTAGAATCCTCAGTTGACCGGCTCTGACTTATGGTTATTTATTTCAAAACAGCAACTTACAGAAAGATTAGTATTCACCCATTGAGTGAGTTTGCCTACACATTTGATTGCACGTTTTTTAGACTTATTGACTTGACGGCAAAAGCCTTACATAGAATGATTATGAACGGCTTTTTAGTCGGCGCCACTAAGCCTAAAAAACACACACTCAAACGCGTCCAACTGAGGATTCTAGGTTAAAAGCAGGTTAAAAAGAATAACAAACTCATTAACGAATACCTCGATCTTTACGAATAAGTTCCCAAGCAGCTTGAATTTCTTGGCTCTTTTCTTTAGCCACCTGCATCATATCTTCAGGTAAACCTTTTGCTACCAACTTATCAGGATGATGTTGTGACATCATTTTG
>JAAGZM010000373.1 GCA_024206355.1 Gammaproteobacteria bacterium
TTGACCCTAGAATCCTCAGTGACCGGCCCTGAATTATGATTATGTACTTCAAAACAGCAACTTATAGAAGGATTAGTGTTCACCAATTGAGTGAGTTTGCCTACGCATTTTATTGCACGTTTTTTAGACTCATTGACTTGATGGCAAAAGCCTTACATAGAAGGACTATGAACGGCTTTTTAGTCGGCGCCACTAAGCCTAAAAAACACACACTCAAACGCGTCCAACTGAGGATTCTAGGATTATCCATGTTGGGAAACCTTTGAATTATTGTTTCCTGATCTAATCCTCAATCTGTAAAATTAGTTTAATCTAAATGATCTTGCCCTGAACTCAGGGGCTATATTCTTCGGATATTTAAACCCCATTTAGTTAGATAATTCACTCTCTAACCAGCTTGATATTTCAGCTAATGCTTTATCTACGTTTTCAGGTTGATTTCCACCAGCTTGAGCCATATCTGGTCGACCACCGCCCTTTCCTCCAACCATAGTTGCAACCCGATTAACAAGTTCTCCTGCTTTAAATCGGCTAGTAATGTCTTTTGTAACACCAGCAATAAGGCTTACCTTGTCTCCATGACTAGTTGCAATAATCACTATTCCAGTATGAATTTTATTTTTCAGTTGGTCTACGGTATCCCTTAGTGATTTAGGTTCAATGTCGTCCATACGTGTAATTAGTACAGAAATATCATTATATTTTTTAACAGCAGCCATCAGGTTATTGCCAGTGCCGGATGCAAGCCTTGCGTTAAGTTTCTGGATTTCTTTTTCAAGTGTTTTATTACGTTTGACAGATTGTTCTACCTTTTCAAAGGCATGTGTTGTATCTGTCTTGAGAAATTCTGCAACTTTCTGTAATTGGGTATTTTGCTCTAGTGTCCAAGTAATGGCCGGCTCGCCAGCTACAGCTTCAATTCTACGTACCCCTGCAGCAATACCAGTTTCAGCTGTAATTCTGAAGAGGCCGATATCTCCAGTACGTTTAACATGAGTTCCTCCACAAAGCTCTTTTGAGAAATCACCCATCGTTACTACCCGTACTTTATCGTCGTATTTTTCTCCAAATAATGCCATGACATCTTCTGCCATGGCATCTTCTAATGTCATGATTACAGTCGATACATCATTATTTGCTCTGATTTGCTGGTTCACAATAATTTCTATTGCTTTAAGTTCATCAGTAGTTACAGCCTCAAGGTGTGAAAAATCAAAACGTAATCGATTAGCATCAACTAAAGAGCCTTTCTGAGCAACATGCTCACCGAGTACCAGCTGTAAAGCGGCATGCATTAAGTGTGTTGCTGAATGATTCGCGGTAATTGAAGATCTATCAGTTGCATTAATTTTAGTTGTAGCTTTATCGTTAACTTGTATGAAACCTGAAGTCACTTCTCCACTATGCACAAAATGAGCGTCTGATTTTTGTGTATCAAGTACTTTAAATGTGCCTGTAGAAGTTGTGATCAGACCAGTATCTCCAACCTGTCCACCAGATTCCGCATAGAATGATGTTTTATCTAATACAAGTGTTGCTCTACTACCCTCTTCAATTTTTTCAGTAGCGTCTTCTCCAGATGCAGCTAAGTAAATAACATTTCCTATATCAGAATTCATTTCATAACCACTAAATTTTGTCTCACCGTCTAAATTTAGCTGCTGTTGTTCATCAACAGCAAAATTGCTTGCGGCTCTCGCTGTGGTACGTTGATTTTCCATTGCCTTATCAAAGCCTGTCTGATCAATTGCCAGATTTCGTTCTCGAGCAATATCAGCGGTTAGATCAAAAGGAAAACCATAGGTATCGTAGAGTTTAAAAACAACTTCTCCTGGAAGTTTATTACTGTTAAGGTTACTGACTGCCTGTGCAAGTATTTTCAAACCTTTATCTAGGGTTTTTAAAAATTGTTCTTCTTCTTTTTGAAGCAATGTTTCAATAATTTTTTGTTGTTTGAGTAATTCAGGATATGCATCTGACATTTCTTTCACTAAGACATCAACGATTTTATAAAAGAATGTTTCTTCGATACCTAGCTTATGGCCATGACGAATAGCCCGACGGATAATACGTCTTAATACATATCCCCGCCCCTCATTGGATGGTACTACACCATCTGAGATTAAAAATGTGCATGACCGAATGTGATCGGCAACGACATTTAAGGATGCCTGACCCTTGTCTTCAACACCCGTGATGCCAGAAATTCCTTCTATCAAGTTCCTAAATAGGTCTATTTGATAGTTAGTATGTACTCCTTGCATAATTGCAGCAATTCGTTCAAGTCCCATACCTGTGTCAATTGAAGGATTTGGTAATTCTGTCATCGTACCGTCAGCAGAACGCTCATACTGCATGAAAACGAGGTTCCAGATTTCAATATAACGATCGCAGTCTTCATCGGGTGAGCCTGGAGGCCCGCCAGGAACATCATCACCATGATCAAAAAAGATTTCTGAGCATGGTCCACAGGGTCCTGTATCACCCATTGACCAAAAGTTATCTTTCTCTCCTAACCGAGAGAAACGTTGTTGGTTTATTCCTATCTCATCAAACCAAATTTTTTCAGCCTCTAAATCATCTTTATAAACCGTTACCCAAAGTTTATCTTCTGGCAAACCAAGCTCTTTTGTTAAAAATTCCCAAGCAAACTTTATCGCATTAGATTTGAAGTAATCTCCGAAGCTAAAATTACCAAGCATTTCAAAGAAAGTATGATGTCGAGCCGTATAGCCAACGTTGTCTAAATCGTTATGTTTACCACCGGCACGAACACAACGCTGAGAAGTTGTAGCACGTTTATAATCACGCTTCTCCGTACCTAAAAACAAATCTTTAAATTGAACCATTCCAGCATTGGTAAATAATAACGTCGGATCATTACCAGGTACTAATGAGCTTGAATCAACAATTTGATGTTGATTAGCAGCAAAGTAGTCTAGAAATTTCTGACGAATTTCACTCGTTGTCATATTCTTTGCCAAATAAGGGGTAGCTGTTGTCATTTACTTTTTTATACCTGTTTGTTGTTCATTAAAATATGCTTTATTTACTTGCTGCATATTATAGTTATTACCTTGTTAATTACCAATCATTATTAGTTGGAAAAGTTAATTAAGAAAGTTACTTTAGATGATCTAACGGTAGTTCAGTTTTGTACCTAATTTGTTTCAGAGAAAAGCTACTTTTTACATGACTAATACCCTCAAGATCGGTTAGCTTATCAAGAAACTGCTGACAACCATCAAGATCAGTGACTACCACTCGAATGAGATAGTCGATATCTCCAGTGATTAAGTAGCATTCCATCACTTCAGGCCATTGAGAGATACTTTTTTCAAAATCTTCTAGATTATTCTTTCTCTGACGGCTCAATGTTATTTGGATAAAGACGTTAACAGGCAA
>JAAGZM010000374.1 GCA_024206355.1 Gammaproteobacteria bacterium
GAAAAGCAAAAAAGAGTGAATCGGCAATACGATGAAGCGTTTAAAAGACAAGCGCTTGAATTAGTATCAGGAGGTCGAACAGTTGCAGCTGTAGCAAAGTCACTAGGGATTAAAGCAGGAGTATTATATTCCTGGCGGAGCCAAGCGAAGCAAAAAAGAGGATTAGGTAAGGAGGGAGTAAATAAGGAGATAAAAGAGCTAAAGAAGCGGCTCAAAGAGACAGAGCAAGAACGTGATATCTTAAAAAAAGCCTTGAGCATTTTCAGCCGAAAAACCTGAAGTTAATCTATCAATTTGTGGAGAACTATTCAAAAGAATATCCAGTGAGAAGTCTTTGTCAGGTGATGAAGATATCTAAAAGTGCATACTATCGTTATGCACGGGGATTGAGCCACAAACCAAAGGGGGTAAAGGTATTATTAGGGAAAGAAGTAAAAGCTGTTTTTGATCGACATAAGCGGCGTTATGGAAGTCGACGAATAAAAGAAGAGTTGAAGGATAAAGGTATTGAAATAGGAATTCACCAAATAAGAAGCTTAATGAAAGCTCAAAATTTAGTAGCTATCCAGCCAAAAAGTTTTGTTCCTAAAACAACTCAAAGTCATCCGTCCATGAGACGAAGTGCTAACTTATTGTTGAATAAATCTAATCTCCCTGAAGGTCCAAATGAAGTCATAGTAGGCGATATCACCTATTTGTCGAGTATAGAAAATGGAAAGAAACAATGGCTGTATTTAGCTATTTGGATGGATCTTTTTTCTAGGAAGATAGTTGGTTGGGAAATAGATGAGCATATGGATGAAACTTTAGTAATTCGCCCAATGAAGAAGTTGATTAGAGATAGACAACCTCCAAAGGGTTTGATTGTTCATACTGATGGAGGAGGACAATATAGTTCTATCAATTTTAGGGTTTTACTAGCTAGTCAACATTTTAACCAAAGTATGACTAGAAAAGAAAACCACTATGACAATGCTTTTGCTGAATCACTATTCAGTAGAATTAAATCAGAATTAGAGGACAACATATTCTTGGGTTTAGAAGATGCTCAATTGAAAATATTTGAATATATTGAAGCTTACTACAACACTATTCGTAAGCACTCTGCAATTGGATATTTGAGTCCAAACCAATATGAAAATAAATATTGGGCAGCATTAGAAGGTTGATGGAGCTTCGACTCCACATTTTATCCCCTTCAAAAAGGCCCTTTTTGTGAGGCCCTTTTGAAGAAAAAAAATGTTACTGTTTAAAACTAGGAATGAGTTAAGTAAATCAAACTAATGGTTAACTTATAGGTTTCTAATAAAATTCTTTTTTAAAAGTGTCCCGCTAAATTGATACACCTCAAA
>JAAGZM010000375.1 GCA_024206355.1 Gammaproteobacteria bacterium
GTGGCAAAGGTGCTGGAGATTCAAGGTTTTACAAGTTATTTTAGCTTTATTCGTACCCCAAGGGCACTTCCTTCAGGGCGTACCCCAAGGGCACTTCCTTCAGGGCGTACCCCAAGGGCACTTCCTTCAGGGCGTACCCCAAGGGCACTTCCTTCAGGGCGTAGCCACCCTACGAGTGAAGTTAAAATGTTTTGTAAAGTATTGAAGATTCAGTGCATTTGATGCTCGCAGTAGGTTTAACTGATTTTTCTAGGTTAAAGCATTCATTCTCAATTTTCCATCTGCAACGACCTGCTTGAACCAGTTTGACTATATTGTGTCCACTGATTTGAAAGTCAGTTACCCAGCTGTTGCGATAAGTGACTTTTCCTTCTGGATTAATAAGCTGATACTCAAGGAAGTTAACAGTGACCGCATTGGCTTCGCCATGCAATGGGACTGCATTTTTCCAACAATACCGATGGGTACGGCCCCTATCATCAATGGTTTCAAGTGAAGGCAGTTCAGTAAACTCATTGAGCCATTCAAAGAGGTATTTATGATCACCTGGTTTGGCTACCAGAAGATAATGCATACTATTATCCTTGATGGTTTCAATCATTGGCTGGTGTGACATGAGTTCATCACCACAGATAATAAAACCTTGACGAGGATGGTCTTTTTTTAGCTTGGCTATAAACCGTTTAGCTGCATTGCTTTCACAATCTTGTTTCTTGGTGCCATCTTTATTTTGGATGGCTTCAGGCATTA
>JAAGZM010000376.1 GCA_024206355.1 Gammaproteobacteria bacterium
AGTATTGCGGTGCGTCTGTTGTCGGGTTGTGGTATCCCGTGTAAGTGTGAGTAGCGCTAGTCATCTAAGGGGCCGCTATGTTGATATTGAGGGTGCCAGTAATTGTTACATTAGTATGGTTACTTGCATTATTGATATATAAATCACCGACTGCTGTCCATCCATCAATATCTGTACTACCATCAACAACGATACCTGTCCTAGACATTACACCATTGAATCCACCAGTCGTGGGAGTTAATTTAGCTCCGCAGTTCATCCTGACCGAGCCAACAATATTCGGTACATTATCTATGATATCTATAATATCCGTATTGTCAGTGTTTATTACAGCCGTGTCTCCCGAATCTGCGATAAAACACGCCATGTCGGCAAAGTCTAGGAATGTTCCCACTGCTGTCACAAACGGGGTTTCATAATCCGGAAAAGAAGCTATACTTGTGTCAGGCACTGTCTTCATGCTGTGAAGTCTGTCGTGTATCCTTTCGCCATTGCTTAATAAATTATATGCGTCAATTACTGCTCTGGTAGTTTCAGTTAAGGCGGTATCTTCAAAAAGTGTATTGCTAAGTACAGTTACTTCTATTCCTTTTAACTCGTAGACTTTTTTCTTCGGAAGAAACCCAAAAGCCAAAAATACAACTTCTTCAAAATCAAGCGGAAGGCTTGTAAATGTTTCTAAAGCCATTTCTTGCCCATTGGCATTGTCACTTGCGTGTAGCACCCCGAGCAAGACTTTTTCAATCGATGATTCACCGTTCACATCAGTAATCATCACAAACTCTTGGTCTGCCGTATAATCACGATATGCAGTTGCATAGTTACCTACTGAAGGATCCATCACCGTAGTCCCCCCAGCCAAAGTCATAAAACCGATTGC
>JAAGZM010000377.1 GCA_024206355.1 Gammaproteobacteria bacterium
AAAAACTTTCCTTACGTGATTATTGGACGCTTTATCTATTTATATCAACAGATCAGTGAACGTAACCATGCAAAAAGGGAAGCGTTAGAAATAGAAACAAAAGAGCTTCATCAACAGATTGCTAATCTAGAAAAGTCATCCCAAAAGTTATTACACCAAAGCTGTGATAAATTAGTCAAACATAGAGATATTGATATCGAAAAATTGCAGCAAACACTCTTATTGTTACTTTAACCTAAGAATCCTCAGTTGACTGGCTCAAAATTATGATTATGTACTTCAAACAGTAACTTACAGAAGGATTAGTATTCATCCATTGAGTGAGTTTGCCTACGCATTTGATATTTCAATAACGCCACATTTTTGTATTCGTTAACTTATTCTAATGGTAGTATTCGCATCATCTTGAAGTAGAATGGCTATTCAAAAAATCTAGGAGAAAGTTGATGTTTGAACAGAGCAATATTGATTACTATATGAATGTATTTATCATTCCATGGGGAACGAATATTATATTTGCCCTTTTAATTTGGATTATCGGTCGTAAGATTGTAAAAGTAATTATCTCAGTATTTGATGCTGTCTTTGAAAAAGCAAATTTAGAAACCGTTTTATCTAACTTTTTACGATCGATCATTGGTTCTCTTCTCACCGCATTTTTGGCGATAGCTACTTTAGAGCAGTTAGGTGTCCCTACAACATCTCTTGTTGCCATTTTTGGCGCAGCAGGGCTAGCTATTGGTTTATCAATGCAAGATTTGCTTAAGAACTTTGCTGCTGGTGTACTAATTATTATCAATAGACCATTCAAAGCTGGTGACTTTATTGAAACTGCAGGTGTTTCTGGTGTTGTTGAAAAGGTTGCTGTTTTTTCAACAATCATTCGTACTGGTGATAATCGAGAAATTATTGTTCCAAATGGTAATATCTACGGAGGTGTTATTGTGAATTATTCTGCGCGTGATACAAGACGAATTGATATGGTCATTGGTATTGGTTATGACGATAATATAAAAAAGGCGAAAGAAATATTAACATCAATTCTGGAAGCGGAAGAGCGTATTCTTAAAGATCCTGCCTTTGGTATCGTTTTAAGTGAACTAGCGGATAACTCTGTTAACTTCAATGTGCGTCCATGGGTTAATTCTGGCGATTATTGGGCAGTGCATTCAGATTTGTTAGAAACTATTAAATTAACATTTGATGCACAAGGTATCTCTATTCCTTATCCACAGCAAGATATTCACATCAAAGAAGTTAATCAGGCTAGTTTTGAAGTAAATAATCATAATTCAAAGCCGGTCAACTGAGGATTTAGGTTAAAATATTGATACTTAATCTTTTGTCCTTATTTATAAAGATATGTTTAGTAACATCTCTTTATAAATAAACAACATAAACGCATCACTTTTTCGGTGATTCAAGTATAATATTGAGCTATAAGCAAACTATATGTAGAAAACAATGAGTAGCCCATTGGCCGAGAAGTTTGAATATCCAGCGACATTACCACCTGAGTCAATGTCATCGGAAGAAAAAGAATCACTGCGTGAAAGCATTAAAGCAATGCTAATTCGTGAAGATGCTGCACTTGTAGCGCATTATTATACGGATCCTGATATTCAGTCTCTTGCTGAAGAAACGGGTGGCTGTGTAGCTGACTCGCTTGAGATGGCGCGATTTGGTAATCAACATAACGGCTCAAGCCTAATTGTTGCTGGTGTTAAATTTATGGGTGAAACATCTAAGATTTTGAGCCCTGAAAAACGTATATTAATGCCTACTCTTGATGCAACCTGTTCATTGGACTTATCTTGTCCTATCGATGAGTTTTCAACATTTTGTGATCAATATAGCGACCGCACGGTTGTTGTTTATGCTAATACATCTGCGGCGGTTAAAGCTAGAGCTGATTGGGTAGTTACTTCAGGTATTGCACTAGATGTTATCGACCATCTTGAAGCTGAAGGAAAGAAAGTTATCTGGGCACCTGATAGGCATCTTGGTAACTATATTCAAAAGCAGACCGGTGCTGATATGTTGTTGTGGCAAGGTGAATGTATTGTCCATGATGAGTTTAAATCGAAAGCATTGGCTGAATTGATTATACAAAACCCGGATGCTGCTGTTTTGGTACACCCAGAATCACCAGCCAGTGTTATAGAGCTTGCAGATGTTGTGGGTTCAACAACTCAACTTATTACTGCTTCTCGTGAATTAGCCAATCAACAGTTTATCGTTGCCACTGATATGGGGATTGTCTACAAGATGCAGCAATATAGCCCAGATAAAATATTTATTGCTGCTCCAACAGGTGGTACAGGTGCAACCTGTAGAAGTTGTGCCCATTGTCCCTGGATGAGAATGAACTCACTTTCACTATTAGCTAATGCTTTCGAAAACACAGATAATGAAATCTTTATTGATCCTGTTCTGGCAGAGAGAGCGATGATACCATTGCAAAGAATGCTTGATTTTTCAGCTGAGCAAAAACGATAAAACAACAATAATATGACAATTCAAAATTGCACATAACAAAATGAGGATAGTATGAATTTATCAATTAACAATATTTTGACAACAACACTACTGACATCTGTAGCGCTATTATCAAGTTCAACATTATTTGCTGGACATCATGAGAACATGAGATTAAATGAAGCTATTGCTGGAGAGCATCGAACGGAATCATCAGCAAGAGACAAGTATCGTCACCCTTTAGAAGCATTAAACTTTTTCCAGGTACAAGCTAATCACACTGTTGTTGAAATTTGGCCAGGTGGGGGAGCTTGGTATACAGAAGTATTAGCTCCTTACTTGAGAAAAGATGGTAAATTCTTTGCTGCCCAGTATAATCCTGCATCTGACAGTGAGTACCAACAGAAAACATTAAAAAAATTCAATGCAAAATTAGCCGCTAACCCTGAAGTATACAATAAGGTGAATATGGCTATTTTTAACCCGCCAAGCGAATTTAAGCTTGGTGAAGCTGGAACAGTTGATAGAGTACTTACTTTTAGAAATGTTCATAATTGGACTCGTTCAGGTGATGATGCTGTTTTAGGAATTTTCCAAGCATTTTATGAAGTACTAAAAACAGGCGGTAAACTTGGTGTTGTTGAGCACAGATTACCTGAAGACAGAAAAGATGGCACTGCCGGGTATGTGAAAGAGTCATACGTGATAAAAATGGCAGAAACTGCTGGATTTAAATTTGAAGGTAGCTCTGAAGTAAACGCAAACGCAAAAGATACAGCTGATCATAAAAAAGGTGTTTGGACTTTGCCACCAACGCTGACTTTAAAAGAGCAGGATAGAGAAAAATATTTAGCAATTGGTGAAAGTGATAGAATGACATTGCTTTTTGTAAAGAAGTAATCAGAGCCACAGGATAAGGTAGTAATTAATGAAAGTACCTGATAAAGCAACTTGGATAGAATGGTGGAAAGAGTGGCGTATTTTTCTATTGTTTGTTCTGATTTTATTTTCTTTTCGATCAACTATTGCTGATTGGAGTCATGTTCCTACTGGGTCAATGAAACCAACTCTTATGGAAGGCGACAGGATCCTTGTCGACAAATTAGCTTATGATCTACGCTTTCCATTCTTGCACTATCGAATGAACACATGGGGTGATCCAGAAAGAGGTGATATTGTTATATTTCCTTCCCCTGAAACTGAAGAGCTCTATGTAAAAAGAGTAATTGGTCTTCCAGGCGATACAGTTGCCATGAAAGAAAATCAGCTGATTATTAACGATAAACCCCTTGAGTATAAGATTGATAAAAAACATATTGCTGATATTTTAAATCAATCTGATAGAGAGGGTTACATTGTCGTTGAGGAACAACTTGAAGGACGTCCACATTTTATGATGTACAGTCGTTATTATTCCTCACCTAAGAGTACATTTTCGAGGTGGAAAATTCCTGAAAGAAGCTATATGGTCTTAGGTGATAACCGTGATAGTAGTAAAGACTCTCGTTTTATAGGTCTTATTGATCGTGAACGTATTCGAGGAAGAGCTACAAAAGTTATTATTTCTCTTGATAGCGATAATTACTGGATACCAAGGGAAGGTCGATATTTTCAAAAGTTACAATAACTGCAGCTAATCCTTAAACCTAGAATCCTCAGTTGACCGGCTCTGACTTATGGTTATTTATTTCAAAACAGCAACTTACAGAAGGATTAGTATTCACCCATTGAGTGAGTTTGCCTACACATTTGATTGCACGTTTTTTAGACTTATT
>JAAGZM010000378.1 GCA_024206355.1 Gammaproteobacteria bacterium
AAGACACGACTGGTATAAAAACCTGCCCCATCATTAACAACAATGACAGTTTTGCCTTGTTGTTTGCCAAAAGCCACTGTTGTAGCGATAACTTGATCAGATGTTTTTTCAGTTACCACCAGTTCAAGCAATGGCATTTTTTCTACTGGAGAAAAATAATGCATACCAATCACATTCTCTGGACGCTTAGCAACTGCAGCTATGTCGCTAATAGGAATTGAAGATGTGTTTGTTGCAAATATGGTATCTTTTGCACAATGACTTTCTACATCTTTTAAAATTTGGTGCTTAAGTTCAAGTGATTCGAATACTGCTTCGATCACCAAATCTGCATGAGCAAATCCAGCGTAGTCTGTTCCCGCAGATATTTGAGACATCTTTACAAGCGCCTCAGGATGCTGAATATGTCTCTTCTTGACTAAGGATTGAAGCTTGGACCATGCATACTTTAATGCATGATTAACTCCAGATTCACTGACATCTCGAATTCTGATCGTAGCTTTTGTTTTATTTGCACTAACAAAAGCAATACCAGCCCCCATTAAACCACCGCCGACTATTCCTAGCTTTTTGATTTCTTTTACTGCAACTCCAGTGTTAACAAATTTATCTTTTTTCAATTCAGTAATAGCAAAGAATAAGCCTATTAGATTTTTAGCTTCTGGACTTAGAACTAATTCAGCAAAACTTTGGGCTTCAGTTTTATAACCTAACTCCTTCTTACCTGTGGACCAGTCTTCTACACAGTCAATGATTTTCTCAACAGCGGGATAATTCCCACGGGTCTTTGCAAAAGCTTTTTTCCGAGCTTGTTGAAACAGAAAGTTCAAACCTGCTTGATTTTTTTCGAACAACAGAGTTTGCCAAGCCTTAATGCTCAGTAAACTACTCATCTCAAATGATTGTTCACTATCAGAATTCTTACTTAAAGCTTTTAACAATCTTAAAGAGGCGCCCCTTAAATTAACAGGATCAGTTACATCATCGACAAGGCCCATTTTCAATGCTTTTGAAGAACGAACATTTCGCCCTGTAGTCATCATGCCTAAGGCTTCGGTAACACCAATCAGAGCAGGTAAACGTTGTGTTCCGCCACCACCAGGTAATAAACCAAGCTGAACTTCAGGTAGTGCCAAAATTGAAGATGGATGATTACTACAAACTCTGCCATGACAAGCGAGGGCAAGCTCTAGGCCTCCCCCCATACAAGTGCCATGAATTTCAGCAACGATGGGTGTTGTTAACTGTTCAATACGGTTAAATACAGCATACCCAGCACTAGTAACCTCTAAGATTTGCTCCTTAGTTTGCATGCTACTGAGCATATTAATATCAGCACCAACCACAAAGGAATTCTTTTTGCCACTGGTTAGAATAATACCGCTTAAAGACTTACTATCTAGCTCATCAAGTATCTTATTAATTTCTTCAGTAAACTCGCCTCGCAATGTATTTTGCTTCTCTCCAGGAATATCCATGCACACAACAGCAATATTATCTTCTAATATCTCGGCATTAAACGATTTTGAGTTAACCATTATTCAACCTCCAAAATCATTGCAGCACCTAACCCGCCTGCAGCACATGCAGTTGTTAAAGCATGCCCTCCTCCCCGACGTCGAAGTTCATTTAAAGTTTGAGTTATCATCCTTGTGCCTGTTGCTGCAAAGGGATGCCCGTAAGCTAGCGAGCCACCAAGAACATTAAATTTTTCCATATCAATTTCACCTACCGCACTGGCTCGTCCTAATTTCTCTTTTGCAAAGTCAGCACTGGCAAATGCCTTGATATTACAGAGTGTTTGAGCTGCAAATGCTTCATGCATGTCTATGAGTGTTAAATCAGATAACTTAAGGCCAGCTCTGTCTAAGGCAATTGGTGAAGCATAAGATGGTCCCATCAACATATCTGTTTTTGCATCAAGTGCAGCAAATGCCTGACTTTTCATAAAACCTAGAGGCTTTAGACCAAGTGACTTTGCTTTACTTTCTTTCATCATCAAAACGGCTGAAGCACCATCAGTTAATGGAGTGCTATTTGCCGCTGTCACAGTACCGAACTTTCTATCAAAGGCAGGTTTTAATCGTCCGTAACTCTCAATGGTGGAATCAAAGCGGATGTTATTATCTTGAATTAAGGTATCTTTATAAGGAGGTACATGGGCTTTCATCACTTCCTCATCTAACTTACCTGAAGACCAAGCTTCTGAGGCTAGCGTGTGTGAACGATGAGCAAATTCATCTTGAGCTTCTCGATTGATATGATGATCACGAGCCATCTGCTCAGCATTTTGTCCCATGGTTAATCCCGTCGAAGGCTCTTTTGCAGATGGAGGAACTGGGAGTAAATCTGCAAGTCTTAGTTTTAATAATAGCTTTAAACGCTGTTGTAGCGTTTTCGCTTTACTGAAATCTACCAACAAACTAGCAAGTTTACGGGAAACTCCAACAGGGACAACAGATGCTGAATCAGCTCCTCCAGCAATTCCGATTTCAATGTCGTTAGTCATAATAGCTTGAGCAATAGAAACTGCTGACTGAAAGCTGGTAGCACAGGCTCGAGATACACTATAGGCATCAGTATGAATATTCATCCCGGTTCCTAACACTATTTCTCTCGCGATATTTGGAGATTCTGGTAATACTACGACCTGACCAAACACTAATCGATTCACCAAGTTTGGATCCATATCAGTTTTTATCAGCATTTCATTGACAACTAACTTACCTAGCTCGATTGCACTTACACATTTATAGGCTGTTGCTTGTCTTGCAAAGGGTGTTCTTAAACCACTAACAAAGGCAATACGATCTGGTTTTATTACTTGCCTTTTGACAGGCGCATTTTTTGCCGTTGTTTTTTTTGTACTCGTTGCTGATTTTGTTGTTTTAGCTGTCGTCTTTTTCTTTACAACTTTTTTTGGTTTTGTTGAAATCGCTGTAGCTTTTGTCATTGCATTTTCCCAAAATAAAACAATAATCTGAATATTCAGATCCTTATATAAGCTAGATTGTACCTAAGTTAACGCCAAATTCAAACAGTCGTTTGAATTTAAACACATCTTGATACAGATAATGCATCATTATTTAAAATCAACTAAGAAAATTGCTAGATTTTAGCCTATCAGAAATATAAAATGTTCAGCTATTCTGCCACCCATAATGAAAAGAGAATTGCACAATCATGAATAACCGAGAAAGTATTGTCAGATTACGTGATTATATGAACAAACGAATTATCGGCCAACCAGATTTGGTTGAAAGTTTGTTAGTCGCCTTACTTGCTGATGGACACCTACTAGTTGAAGGTGCACCAGGATTAGCTAAGACCCGTGCAATTAAAGAGCTGGCTGACGCTATTGAAGGTGATTTTCACCGTGTGCAATTTACTCCTGATCTACTACCGGCAGATTTAACTGGCACAGAAATTTATCGTCCAGAAAATGCATCTTTCGAATTTCAGAAAGGACCTATTTTCCATAATTTAATTCTCGCCGATGAAATTAACCGTGCTCCTGCAAAAGTGCAATCAGCTTTACTCGAAGCAATGGCAGAGCATCAAATTACTGTAGGTAGTCAAACTTACCCATTACCTCAGTTGTTTTTAGTTATGGCAACACAGAACCCTATCGAGCAAGAAGGTACTTATCCTTTACCTGAAGCACAACTTGATAGATTTTTAATGCATGTGCGTGTTACCTATCCGGATGTAGCTGCTGAGCAAGCAATTTTACAGCTTACTCGAAAAGAAGCTCATCAAAATGATGAAAATAATGACACTGTAGATGAGCTTACTCAGCAGGCATTATTTTCAGCTAGAGATGAAGTGCTTGATATCCATATGTCCTGTGAATTAGAACGCTACCTTATTGAAATCATCATGGCTAGCAGAGAACCTAGTCGATACCATGCAGATCTAGAGCGCTGGATTGAGTATGGGGCAAGTCCACGTGCAACCATGTCATTAGATAGATGTGCTAGAGCAAATGCTTGGTTATCAGATAGAGACTTCGTTTCTCCTGACGATATTCAATCCGTTGCCCATGCAACATTACGACACCGAATTCTATTAAGTTATGAAGCTGAAGCAGATGGAGTTGATACCGATCAGGTTATTGAACGTCTCCTAGAATTGGTTGCAGTTCCTTAACTTTATTGATCATTAATGAGCAACCCTATTCAAAATAAACTACGAACAAATCGGCAAGATGGAGCTCATGCTGATAAAGGCGTTCGTCTAACAATTGATGAGTTACTTGCCTTAAGACGTGAATCGATGGCTTTAGATTTGGCTAGTAGCTATCGTGTGAGTTCTACATTAGCCGGTGGCTATCGTTCGAAGTTTCGTGGCCGTGGTATGGACTTTGATGAAGTTCGTCCCTATCAACCCGGTGATGATATTAGGAACATTGATTGGCGCGTCACAGCAAGAACAGGCAAACCTCATACTAAGCTATTTCGTGAAGAAAGAGAAAGACCCGTCTTTTTATTACTTGACCAATCTAAGCATTTATTCTTTGGTTCTCGTGTTGCATTCAAATCCGTCATTGCCGCACGTGCTGCCTCACTACTGATTTGGGCATCAATTACAGCAGGCAGCAGAATTGGTGGAGTTCTATTTGATGATTCAGGACATCTTGAACACAGGCCATCAGGAAGAAGAAGAGATGCACTTGCTTTATTGAAGAAAATTTCACATCGTCATAACAGAGTACTCGACAATATTGAATCTAAAGAAACTCCTGTTGAATCTACAAAAGATGAACAGTCAGCATTTGCACAAAGTCTTGCTCGCTTAAGAAGACTCGCTAAGCCCGGTAGTTTAATTTACATTTTCAGTGATTTCAGAACGCTTGATGCAGACAGTAAACGTCATATTTCAAGGCTCAGTCATCACAACGAGATCCAAGCTTATCTGTTAACCGATCCTATGGACGAGCAATTACCTCCTCCGGGGAATTACAGTCTGACAGACGGTTCATCAATCAGTAAAATTAATACCTCAGAAAAAAACATGCGAAGCCAATATCATGATGCTGAGGTACAAAGAATTAAACAGTTATCAGATTATTTAAAACAGCAAAGAACGTTACTTCAACCACTTAGCACTACAGCTAATTTAGGTGTAGTGTTAGCTGCAGCAAATACACCCAGGATAATTGTTAAATGAACAATGCTCCTGCAATGGCCAATCCTCTGGATAATCTAAGAGATATCCATTTACCAGAACCTGTATCTGCTTGGCCACCTGCCCCAGGCTGGTGGATATTGGCTATTTTAGTCTTAGTTTTAATCGTCTGGATTGTATTAAAGATCCGTGAAAACTACAATCAGAAACAACTGCTACGCGTATCTCTATCATCAGCGATACAGCTTGAGCAAGATTATCAAAATCATAAAGATCCCCAACTATTAGTAAGAGAGTATTCGTCTTTATTAAGGAGAATTGCTTTAGCAAGATTTCCACGTCATGAAGTTGCCTCATTAACAGGTTCTAACTGGTTAACCTTTTTAGATGATAGTGCAAAAGAAAATCTATTTGACTGTGAAGCAGGTAAATTACTTTTATTTTCTCCTTACCAGAAACCCGTTGAAACAATAGAACAACTTCATCAGTTAACAGTCGCTGTTCATTCATGGATTAAAGCCGTGGATATTGCAGGTAGGCAAAGATGATTGAATTTATTTGGTGGGGATTCTTACTGTTAATACCATTACCGTTTATATTAAGAAAGGTACTTCAGCCAGTTGATAGTGCTGATGACTACGCACTTCGTACACCCTACTATCAGAATTGGTTGCAACTTTATGAGCACTCAAGTATTAATAAAGAAAAACACCTTTTTCGTTTTATTTTACTGATACTTATTTGGTTCTTCTTAGTTCTGGCTACTGCAAGACCTCAATATGTGGGAGAGCCAATCGAGTTACCAGCTACGGGTAGAGATTTACTTCTTGCTGTAGATATATCCGGAAGTATGGAAGCAACTGACTTGAAGTTACAAGGACAGAAAGCAACTCGACTAGATGTTGTTAAGTCAGTTTTAAATGACTTTGTTGAACGACGTGAAGGTGACCGAATAGGCCTAATTTTATTTGGTGAACAAGCTTATCTTCAAACACCACTGACCTTTGACCGTACAACAGTAAAGAAAATGCTCAATGAATCAGTCATTGGTCTAGCCGGAGCATCAAGAACAGCAATTGGCGATGGCATCGGACTCGCGGTAAAACGGTTAAGAGAACGACAAGCTGATTCAAGAGTGTTGGTATTACTTACCGATGGTCAAAATAATACCGGAGCGGTTGATCCGATAAAAGCAGCTCAACTTGCTAGTCAGATAGGCGTCAAAATCTACACCATTGGTGTTGGAGCTGACGAAATGGTTGTAGAAACATTCTTTGGCAAAAGAACACTAAACCCTTCTAAAGATTTGGATGAAAAAACATTGATTGCCGTAGCAGAAGCAACAGATGGGCAATATTTCAGAGCCAGAGATATCGATGAATTAGAAAAAATCTATACCGTACTTGATGAAATTGAGCCTGTAGAATCTAATCCAGAAACCTTTCGTCCAGTAAAAACGTTATTTTTCTGGCCGCTAGCTGCAGCTCTTTTGATGGCCTTTATCCTTGCAGCAGAAAAACTCTTTGCATCGAGAAGAAATAACAGAGCTACCTCAAAAATCAGCGAGGAGAATCAACAACATGTTTGATTCATTAGCACTATTTCATTTTATTCGACCTATGTGGTTATTCGCGCTAGTACCTGTTTTACTGATCATTGTTGGCTTAATGTTAAAAAATACACGACAAAATCAATGGGCTGATATTATTGATCCACATCTTTTAAATCATCTCTTGGTTGGTCAGAAAAAGATCCAGCAATCTAGCGTTTCTCCACTATTATTTCTTGCATTGTCTCTTCTTTTGTCCGTATTTGCATTGGCTGGACCAACTTGGCAAAAAAGACCATTACCCGTTTTTGAAACTGAAATGTCTAAGGTTATTCTGCTTGATCTATCACTTTCCATGAATGCCACAGATATTAAGCCAAGTCGTTTAGTTCGCGCCAGACACAAAATCAAAGATCTACTAGCCAAAACCAAAGAAGGTCAAGTGGCTCTTATTGTCTATGCAGGTGACGCCTTTGTAATCAGTCCCCTGACAACGGATGCCAATACTATCTTAACGATGATTCCTCCATTGTCGCCATCGCTAATGCCGGTACTTGGCAGCGAACCTCATACCGCCTTTAAAATAGCTGATGAACTATTGACTAATGCAGGCGTATTAAGTGGTCAGATCATCTGGATTACCGATGGTATCAGCGATAAGGATTATAGTTTAGTTGCTGAACAATTAAAATCGAGTCGTCATCAAATATCAATATTAGCAGTGGGCACAAAGCAAGGCTCACCTATCCCTCTAGCAGATAAACAGGGCTTTCTTAAAGATGCTAAAGGTGGAATAGTCATTCCATCTTTGCATATTGCTCCTCTTGAGCAATTAGCCAATATCGGTGGAGGCAACATTACACGATTAACTACCGATGATAGCGATATAAACCATCTGCTATCAGCACTGAGTAATCCTCAAGAGTTTATTTCTAGTGATGATGATCTAGAAATGGATACATGGATTGAGCTGGGTCCCTGGTTACTATTACCTGTGCTACTCATTGTCATTATGGCATTCCGTAAAGGTGTTGTAGTTACATTACTGCTAACACTAATACCTATTTATCCGTCTGCGAATGTAAGAGCAACAGAGTCTTCAGATGAACAGGCTGTACAGCCCTCTGCAATTGAGAAACATTGGAAAAACTTATGGCAAACTGCCGATCAGCAAGCTGCAGTAGCTTTTCAAAAAAATGAACATAAGTCAGCTGCTGATTTATTTCAACAACAGGATTGGAAAAGTGCAGCCATGTATAAATCGGGGCAGTATAATGCTGCTAATGACTTATTATCGAATACCAATACATCAACAGCCCATTACAATAAGGGCAATACTCTCGCACAGTTAGGTCGATTAGAAGAGTCAATTGCAGCCTATGAAAGCGCTTTATCAGCATCTCCTGATATGGAAGATGCAAAGTTTAATAAAGCTCTTGTTGAAGAAATGCTGAAGAAGAAACAGGAAGA
>JAAGZM010000379.1 GCA_024206355.1 Gammaproteobacteria bacterium
ATACTTATCAAGCTATTAAGGCTGTGTTCCTTTACTGGTAAGGGCTGTAGCGTGTCAGTACAATCTGGTAAATCTAGGCTTTTTTTATGATTTAAGGCGGTCATTTGATCACCTCATCATTAGCTGATTTTACTTCAATATCAAAATATTCAAGCTGAGAAATATCACACAAATACCAGTGGTGACTATTTGTTACAGGGCTTTTTTTATGAGGCTTAACGCAAAATAGTTTCAAGCCATGTTTAGCTAATCGAGCATTGGAGGTCTGAGCAATATCAGGAACATTATTACAATAGAATTGGCCGCAAACATCATGAGTTAGTATCGCAGGGTTATCATGAATCCCTTTAATAACTCGCGTCTGCTGCTTGCCTCTAAATGAGGTCAATACTCGTTGAAGTTCGTCTGGTGTTAACGTTGCTGGTTTAGGCTTTATCATGCTGCACCATATCTTTTTCAACTAGCTTACGGATAAAATCGCTTGGATTATCTTGGGCTTTAATATGTTGGAAAAGTGATACAGGCAATCGTGTAGTGAAAGTTTTTACGAGACTATTCTCGATTAGATTGGTCATGAAATGACTCCGTTAGTATTTATAAATAAGCGTTTGGTAATTCGCTTAGCGTTATTTTGTTTTCTTTAAGCTATGACTGGTAATCAATAGCTTGTAAGACACAATAACTCAGTTGATTATGTGGTGCAAACGAATATTTTGATATTGTTCATTATTAAATTAAAGGCGAAAAAAAAGCGCCCTAACGGAGGCGCTTCTTCTCTTTTTTGTTGTTTTTTTTGATTCGTCCTAAGTACCACCAAAGACCACGAATTTTTTACCAATGTCACCAAGTACCACCAAGGCAACAAAGCGAATCTTAGCTTAACTCAAATCTATTTGTAAACAAAAACCATGCAAATATTGCATTAAAAAAGTATATAAATTTGTATGTAATTTTTATATAAAAACGTATAGCCATAATTTATTTAATAATATTTAGGCTTTTAGACAGCACTTAATTATATCGTCCTCAACATTAAAATACACAATGCTTAGCTTGGTTCACCAACTTTATAACCGGGCGATAAGTGTTCACGCAAGAATCGTTCTATGGTCATTGCCTCATCGTCAGTTACGTTAAGAGTGCAAGCAACATTCGAGTTATGCCATAAAACAGTTATCCCGTCGCCATAATCCACCCGA
>JAAGZM010000380.1 GCA_024206355.1 Gammaproteobacteria bacterium
CTTAAAGATGAGAATGTAACGGTTAAAGGTACAGAGCCCGAAGAAACTAGTTTTCTAGCACAAATTTTCATCTCATGGTTCCCAATGTTACTATTGATAGGTGTTTGGATATTTTTCATGCGCCAAATGCAAGGTGGCGGTGGCCGTGGCGGAGCAATGTCGTTCGGTAAGAGCAAAGCTCGTCTATTAAATGAAGATCAAGTTACTACAACCTTTGCCGATGTTGCTGGTTGTGAAGAAGCCAAAGAAGAAGTCGGTGAGTTAGTCGAGTTCTTACGTGATCCGGGTAAATTTACCCGCCTTGGCGGTAAGATCCCTCGCGGTGTTCTAATGGTAGGTCCTCCAGGTACTGGTAAGACACTATTAGCAAGAGCAATTGCTGGAGAAGCAAAAGTACCATTCTTTACAATATCCGGCTCAGACTTTGTTGAAATGTTTGTTGGTGTTGGGGCATCTCGTGTTCGGGATATGTTCGAGCAAGCTAAAAAGAGTAGTCCATGCATTATCTTCATCGATGAAATTGATGCTGTAGGCCGTCATCGTGGCGCCGGTTTAGGTGGCGGACACGACGAACGTGAACAGACACTTAATCAACTATTAGTAGAAATGGATGGTTTTGAAGGTGGGGAAGGCGTTATCGTTATCGCTGCAACTAACCGTCCAGATGTACTTGATCCAGCACTTTTAAGACCTGGTCGATTTGATAGACAAGTAACAGTAGGTCTTCCTGATATCAAGGGTCGAGAAATGATCTTGAAAGTCCATATGCGCAAAATACCTATGAATGACGATGTTGACGCATCAGTCCTTGCAAGAGGAACACCTGGTATGTCAGGTGCAGATTTAGCAAACCTAGTCAATGAAGCTGCGCTATTTGCAGCACGCAGTAATCGGCGTGTAGTGCATATGGAAGAGTTTGAAAAAGCAAAAGACAAAATTTTAATGGGAACTGAACGTCGCTCGATGGTGATGTCAGAAGAAGAAAAGAACAATACGGCTTATCATGAAGCAGGTCATGCAATTGTTGGATGCTTAATTCCAGAGTGCGACCCTGTTTATAAGGTAAGTATTATCCCAAGAGGTCGAGCGTTGGGAGTAACAGTAAATCTACCAACTGAAGATAGATATAGTTATTCGAAAAATTTCTTCTTAGGTCAACTTTCCGTTCTCTACGGTGGCCGTATTGCTGAAGAAATGGTTCATGGCGCGGATGGTGTGACAACAGGCGCTTCAAATGACATAGAACGTGCTACAAAGATTGCACACAATATGGTGAGTCAGTGGGGGTTCTCAGAGCGCATGGGGCCCTTAACTTATGGTGAAGATGAGGGCGAAGTATTTCTTGGTCGCTCTGTGACTCAACATAAAAATATGTCGGATACCACAGCTAAAGCAATCGATGAAGAAGTTCGTGATATTATTGATAGCACCTATGCAAAAGCAGAGGAATTACTAAAAGCGAATGAAGATATTCTTAATTCAATGGCTGCTGCGCTAATGAAATTTGAAACTCTCGATAAAAGTCAAATTGATGATCTGATGAAAAGAAAAGATGTCAAAAAACCAAAAAGTTGGGATGACACCGGTGATTCAGACGGAGATGCTTCAACTAACATTAAAGAAAACAAGGACGACAAATCATCAAAATCTGATAACTCAAAAATTGGTGGACCAGCGCAAGAACACTAATTCACTACAAAACATATTCAAGCACCTATTCACTGGGTGCTTAATTTATCTAATAGAAAATTCAGTGTCTGGTATTATGCCTGACACAGTATCCGGCACTGAATGTTAGAATACTTTATAATTGTTATTAAATTTAGACATCGTTAGTGGGGTTTTTTTGATTTCATTCTTTAAACTTGGTGAATATCTCCTTGATTTATCTCAACCACAAATCATGGGTATTTTGAATGTCACGGAAGATTCGTTTTCTGATGGCGGACTTTACCTAGATAGTGAGAAAGCAAAAAACAAAGCTCAGTCTATGGTCGATGAAGGTGCTTCGATTATTGACATTGGAGGAGAGTCAACTCGTCCCGGTGCTGAGCCAGTCTCCCTTGAAGATGAATTGCAACGTGTTATCCCTATTGTTGAGTTTGTTTCATCACTTAATGTCCCTGTTTCAATTGATACAAATAAAGCAGATGTTATGCGAGCCGCAGTGGAAGCGGGTGCATCAATGATTAATGATGTCTGTGCCCTGCAAAATAATGGGGCATTAGCAGCAGCTGCTGAATTGAATGTGCCTGTTTGTCTGATGCATATGCAAGGTTCTCCGCAAACAATGCAACAGGAACCTCAGTATGATGATGTGGTGAATGAAATAATTTTGTTCTTCAAACAACGTATAGAGGCTTGTAAATCAGCTGGTATTGATCCGGAACAGATCATTATTGACCCAGGTTTCGGTTTTGGCAAGACACTGGCTCATAACTTCAGTATCCTTAATCGTCAGAAAGAATTGCAAGTTTTAGACACGCCAATATTATCAGGTATGTCTCGGAAATCGATGATTGGAGCAATTATTGATAAACCAGCAGAGCAACGAGTATCTGCTTCTGTCGCATTAGCTATTCTTGCTTGGCAAAATGGTGCTCAATTTATACGTGTGCATGATGTTGCAGAAACGAAAGATGCATTGAGTATGGTAACTGCTTTCGAAAAAGGAATAAGGGAATAACAATGTCGAAGAAATATTTTGGTACTGATGGTATTCGCGGATTGGTAGGTAAGCCACCAATCACAGCAGAATTTGTATTAAAATTAGGTTGGGCTGTCGGGCAAGTTCTCGGTACAGGACATGGCAGTAAAATCTTGGTCGGCAAGGATACTAGAATTTCAGGTTATATGTTCGAATCTGCATTACAGGCAGGTTTGTCTGCAGCTGGTGTTGATTGTCATTTATTAGGGCCGATGCCAACTCCAGCAATAGCCTATTTGACACAAACCTTTCGCGCAAAAGCCGGTATTGTCATTAGTGCATCTCATAATCATTTTCATGATAATGGTATTAAATTTTTCTCCTCAGAAGGCACGAAACTTTTTGATTCATTGGAGCGAGCTATTGAAGATATGATAGATCAGCCAATGACGACGAAAGCCTCTGTTGATCTTGGAAAAGCAGGGCGTATTAAAGATGCAGCAGGTCGTTATATAGAATTTTGTAAAAGCAGCATATCCTCCAAGATAAAATTAAAGGGCTTAAAAGTTGTCTTAGATTGTGCTCATGGTGCTACCTACCATATTGCTCCAGAGGTATTTCAGGAACTTGGTGCTAATGTTATTACCATTGGTGATGAGCCCAATGGCTTGAATATCAATGATGGATTCGGTGCAACAGACACTGATGCATTGGCAGCAAAAGTGCTAGAAGAAAAGGCAGATCTTGGTATCGCCCTTGATGGAGATGGTGATCGGGTGATGATGATTGATCACCTCGGTAACTTGGTCAACGGTGATGAATTACTCTTTATTATTGCAAGAGCCGCACTAAATGATGGTGAAATGCATGGTGGTGTCGTCGGTACTTTGATGAGTAATCTAGGTATGGAAGTAGCACTAAAAGATCTTGGCATTGGCTTTGCTCGCAGCAATGTAGGCGACCGATATGTTATGGAAATGATGAAAGAGAAAGACTGGCATTATGGTGGAGAATCTTCAGGCCATATTATCTGTCTTGATAAAACTACAACCGGTGACGGTATTGTTGCTGCCCTCCAAATTGTTGCTGTAATGATGAAGACTGGTATCTCACTTGCTGATTTACGAAAAGGCATGAGTCAATTCCCACAAAGAATGATTAATGTTAAGACAGAGTTAAGTGAAAAAGCTTGGGAAGACAAGTCAGTTCGTAAAGCTGTCGCTTCGGCAGAACAAAAACTTGCTGAATCCGGAAGGGTTTTATTAAGACCATCAGGTACTGAATCTCTGGTTCGTGTAATGGTTGAAGGAGAAAATGAAGAGCTAGTTAACAGTCTTTGTGAAGATATTTCCGCCGAAGTTGAGTCAGTATCGACAAAAAGCTGTTTTTCTTTGTAAACTATTCCTTGTAAAGAAAGGGTGTCTCGGTTAGGATATGCGCCGCTTTTGTTCGCCTTTTAAAGTTGGTTATTAGAAGGGGAAAGTAGCTAATAAAGAGAGGAATATTATGGTCAGACAAGCAATTGTAGCCGGTAACTGGAAAATGCATGGTACACGTGCAGAAAATCAGCAGTTATTACAAACTATTAATGACGGTTTAGCAGCAGTAACAGCGTCACAAGTTCTTGTTTTTCCTACTTATGTTTATATACAGCAGGTTGCTGAGCTCATCACAGAGATGAATAGCCCGATAGGTTTAGGTGGTCAGAACTTATCTGAGCACGCAAAAGGTGCTTATACGGGAGAAATATCGGCAGCTATGTTGAAAGATTTGGAATGTAGCCATGTATTGGTTGGACATTCCGAAAGACGTAGTTTGTATCATGAATCAAATCAGTTAGTTGCAAGTAAGTTTATTGCTGCATCTGAAGCAGGTTTAACGCCTGTGTTTTGTGTCGGAGAGTCTTTGGCAGAAAGAGAGTCTGGTCGGACTATGGATATTGTTTTCAGACAGATTGATGCGGTTCTTGATATCGCAGGTATGACAGGTCTGTGTAAAGGTATTATTGCTTATGAGCCCGTTTGGGCCATAGGAACGGGTGTTACCGCAAGCCCTCAGCAGGCGCAAGATGTTCATCATGAAATACGTTCCCATTTAGCGGAATTAGATGAGCAACTAGCGAATGAAATGCAAATTTTATATGGTGGTAGTGTTAATGCGACTAATGCTACTGAATTATTTGCCATGGAAGATATCGACGGAGGCCTAATTGGAGGCGCCGCGTTAAAGGCAGATGATTTTCTCAAGATATGTATCGCAGCAGGATAATAGAATGTACGAAATATTAATGGTAGGTTATTTAGTAGTTGCAGTAGCACTAGTTGGCTTTATTCTTGTTCAACAAGGTAAAGGTGCTGGCATGGGAGCAAGTTTTGGTTCTGGAGCATCAGGTACAGTATTTGGTGCTGGTGGATCAGGAAATTTCTTAACTAAGACAACAACGATATTAGCAATAGTATTTTTTGGTGTGGCATTAGCTTTAGGTAATTTAACCACCGATAAAACTACTGCTCCTGATGAGGATGATTTGTTTGCTAATGAATCAGTAGAGCAGACAATTCCAGAAAATGATATCCCTACATCAGATATTCCTGTAGAGAGTAGTTCAGAAGAATTACCAACGGTTGAAGAACATGCCGGTGATTTGCCAACTGAGGACAATAGCACTCAGAATGATGAAATGCCTGCGGTTGAAGATGCACCAAAGGAAGATGATGGAACTAATTAGTTCTAATTAAATCATAAATATTATGATTATTTACATGGAAGGTTATATACAAGAAAATGCCGAAGTGGTGAAATTGGTAGACACGCCGTCTTGAGGGGGCGGTAGCTGAAAAGCTGTGCCGGTTCAAGTCCGGCCTTCGGCACCATACATTGACCTATGTCATGGAAAAAAAACAATCTAAATAGTGTTATTTTTCAAGTTTATGTTAGACTTTCA
>JAAGZM010000381.1 GCA_024206355.1 Gammaproteobacteria bacterium
AGCAGCAAGCCTGCTCCTGCGACTTGACAGCCTACGCTACGCTACGTCTATCAAGTCACTGGAGCAGAAATCTCCCTAATACCCGTAATGAGCAAGCTCAAACGGGATTAGAAAGATTCTGCTCAGCTTCGCCGTTATGTTTCTTGAAATGACAATAGAGCTGACTGAATGAAAATTCGTAAAATGACTAAAGAAGATTTATGTCCAGCCTCAATTGTCCATGAACAAGCCTTCCCAAGACAACGACTATCTCAGCAATGGCTTGATTGCTCACTTAAATCATATCCTTGCACCTTATGTTTTGTTGTAACCATTAATGAAAATGTTGTGGGATATATTATATGGGTGCAGAAAAGTGGTTTTCGTCCTGAAGTTGTTCTAGAGCTATACCAAATTGCAGTATTACCAAACTTTCAAGATCAGGGTATAGGACACAAATTAATTATGGAGTCACTACCAGAAGTAAGGCATCTATTATCTGAACAAAAATCTAAATTAAAACATATAATCGTAACGACTAGAGCTGATAATTTTGCACAAAAACTGTATAAACAAACTTTGGGTGCTGAAGTTGAAGCAACTATTAGCAATCTCTATTCAGCAGACGAGGTAATTATGGTCGCTAGAAATGTGCAAATCGAAACATAACCAAAGCATTCAGTACGCACAGCAAGCTGTGCCAGACTACCGCTTCGCTGCAGCCGCTATGCAGGGCGTTATATTATTTAGTCCATAATCAAATCAACTCTCTAGACTTTGGTACTCCAATGGAGTACACTGATAATTATGATCACAATTGCTGAAACTCCTCCTTTTATTAAAAAATCTCTTAAGCTTTTATCTACAACTGAAAGAAGAGAATTAATTTCATATCTTTCAATTCATCCTAAAGAAGGTGCAATAATTGAGGGTTCGGGCGGGATCAGAAAACTACGTTGGGCTAGAGGCTCATCAGGCAAAAGTGGCGGGGTAAGGGTCATTTATTATTACTACAATGAT
>JAAGZM010000382.1 GCA_024206355.1 Gammaproteobacteria bacterium
AGCTATTAACTATAACGGTCAAGATACGCAAATAGTAGAATTAAGCATAGGAACGCCACCATTTGCCAATACTAAAAGCGTACAATTTAATAACAATGATTATCTAATCGGTAACGCTGGCGTATTACAAAGCACACTAGGCAGGGCTGGCAATGGCTCGGGCTTGTCAGATGCTTGGTCTATATCTTTCTTTTTTAAGGCTGGCACTGCTACAAACGCATCACAAACTATTTTTTACTATGGCGCTCAAGATGTAGCAAACGGCAACTACATACAAGTCAAGTATGTCGGTACAGCTAGCACAGGTAAAAAAATTGAGTTTAGGTACGGAAGCAACAACAACAGAATAACCTTAACAACAGCAGCAAATAGCCTAACTGTTGGTCAGTGGCATCATGTGTTAGTTACTTATAATGGCGGTACAACTGGCGCTTCAAGTGGTCAAATAAATGATTACTATTCTAGGTTTAAAATATTTATTGACGGCAGCCAAGCGACAACAACAAATTCAAATAACAACTTCGGCACAACAATGGCTTTAACGGGGCAAAACTTGCGTGTAGGTAGGTTTAACAATGGTCAGTCATTAAGGAATAACTCTAAGATTGATGAGCTAGCTGTATTTAATGATGATGTTAGCTCTGAAATATCTAATATTTACAATGGCGGCGTCCCTGTTGATTTAATGAATTTATCAACACAGCCTGAACATTGGTGGCGAATGGGTGACGGTGATTCGTTCCCGTACCTGTTCGATGTTGGATTTCAGGCTAACTGCATTTTAGTTATGCAGAATATGACCTCCGCAGATATTGTTAACGATACACCACAGTAAGGGGCTAAAAATGTCATTAGAAACATATAGCACACAGATAATAGAGGGTGAGCATTTAACTCTACCGATAAAATGGACTGTTAAAGAAAGTGGTGCACCTATTGACCTAACAGGCTCGACAATAGAGTTCGAAGCTAAAGATTCTAGCTACAACATGCTAGCTATTATTACAAACGCTGTTGAGGGTGAGTATAATTTTAGGCTCCAATCTGTCGCTACTGCTGGCAAGGTTACTAAAGGCGGCGAGATTAACCTTGACTACCTTGTTAAGCATACCAACTCAACAGGCGAGGTTAATTACATTTACAGGATTAAAGTAAAAGTGGTTGGCGCTCATGACTGATATAAACACTATAACCAC
>JAAGZM010000383.1 GCA_024206355.1 Gammaproteobacteria bacterium
ACAGTTTAGACGCGACATTTACACGACGTACAGGATAAAAAATCGGGACCTGATCTATTAGGTTCAGATCCCGACAAATAAATACCGGTCATTAAAACTGGTAACGAACACCTATTGCTATGCTTCGGCCAGCTCGTGGGGCAAAGTCTTTTAGGTAAGACGTGTGATCACGCGCCTCTTCATCTAATAGATTCTTGCCCTTAAGAAACAACAAGAAATCATGGTTTTCACCGAATAATCTATAACCAACCTCAAAATTGAGCATGTTAAACCCTTTAGTTGGCAACTCGTTAACTGCTATCTTGTCCTGATCTGCATAGTGAGTATAGCTTAAGTCAGCTGAAAGTAGATCCCAGTCATAATGCAGGTTAACACCCGTCTTCCACGGTGGAATCCTGGGCAGTTCATCCTGACTAGCATCAAACTCCGCTTCGATCATATCAGCATATAAACCAAGAAATAAATCATAAGAAGCATCAGTGATCAATTGCCAATCGACTTGAATCTCAATACCACGAATATCAGCATCAGCCTGTTCGTAAGCAACAATTGGAAAGTCATCGTGGATTTCTGTCAGATTGCCATTTAAGTCATAAACGCTACCTGTGTTCTGACGATAGTCGCCATAAATAAAATCACTATAACTGTTCCAGTAGGCGTTGATTTCTCCATCCAATCGTTTTGTATTAAACCGATATGAGAGATCAAGACTCACGACTGATTCAGGATCTAAGTTAGGATTACCAATCTCAAATGTTTGTGTTGCCAAATGCTCACCAAATGAATATAACTCCTCGACGGTCGGTACACGTTCAGCACTAGCCAGATTAACTGCAAATCGATGACCGTCTTGTATATCCATAACCATACCTGCAGATACTGAGGTAACCGATTCATCGATAGAGTCATAACCAACCACATCAATATTCTGGTTTTCGTATCTCAAACCAAATTCAAACTTCATGTTGTCGATACTTTTTTCTTCCAAACCGAAAAATGAATAAGAAGCAGTTTCAGATGGTGGAACAAATGCCTCATCACCTATAGCTTCAAAGTCACGTTTAGACCATTGCATACCAATAATGCCACGCCAACCATGAATTGTTTCATGACGGAGAAATGATTTAAGTTCAGTTGCATCATTGTTGAACATAGTACCCGTTTCATGCCCTTCTATTTCTGCATGTTCATAATCTGTGTTAGTAAAGCCAATAAACAACTCATTGAAACCAGAAAAAGGATTATTGATTTCAGCCTGTAAATCTATTCTGGTCTGTTCCATATCAATTGATACTGACTCACTCTCTTCCTCGTCATGACCTTCTTCCTCATCATGCTCCTCCTCTTCTTCATGGGCATGCTCGCCAGGAACACCATATTCTTTAGTAGTATGATTTAGTGCCATACCAATATAACCCCAATCACGAATCCAGGTTGCACCTGTTGTAATACCTTTAGAATCAAAATAAGAATTCTCCAGGAGACCCTCCATTTCCTCTTCCTGATCCTCTTCGTATTCTTCTTCATGGAGGTTAGCTTCATGGAAGATCTCTGATTCAGCTGAACCAGGAATTTCGATATCATCCATCTCTGTGCTAAAAGCATCCAGATGATAAGTAAAGGTATCACTACCGCCATTCAATTTTGCGATAAGCGATTTTTCTCCTGTGGTTGAGTCTCCCAAACGCATTTCAACACCACCTGAGTAGCCATCCGCACCATCTTGATTGATTCTGCTATCTGTGACATTGATAATTCCGCCAATCGCACCGCTGCCATAAAGTAAGGTCGCAGGGCCTTTTAATACCTCAATCTGTTCAGCTAATAATGGTTCAAGACCAACATCATGGTCATTACTGTTTGTACTGGCATCCTGAACAGTCATCTGATTATTTGCAATGAGCACTCTGCCACCTGCCAGACCACGAATTACCGGACGTGCAACAGCAGGGCCAAATGATGCCATGCTGATGCCTGGCTGAGTTTCAAGAATATCTCCAAAAGTAGAAGCTCTATTCATTGCCAACTCATCACCAGACATCACTATAGTAGGTGTAGCCATATCCAAACGTGTATGTTCCAACGGGTTAGCTCGAACCACAATGATTTCATCCATGTGATAAGGCATCTTAATCTGAAGAGTTGTGGTGTTATTCGTGACAACAATTTCTTGATGAAAGTGGGCTGTTCTACCAGCTTCTACATCAATTGTGTATTTACCATTAGGCAAGTTTAGTTTAAATCGCCCTTCGGAATCGGATCGTGTTGTTACGTTACTATCTCTGACTTTAAGCAGAGCATTTTGTATTGCCTGATTCTGTTGGTTTTTCAATGTGCCATCTATCTCAGATGCATTGATTCCGGTATTAAAGCCTGCTGCTAGTAACGGCAACAGCATAAAACTACGATG
>JAAGZM010000384.1 GCA_024206355.1 Gammaproteobacteria bacterium
ATCCTGCAAAACTATTTTGAAGGTCATGATCCAACTCAGCTTAACCGTCAAGGAAATGATATTGGTACACAATACCGCTCAACAATCTTAACCAATAGCGACGAGCAAGCTAAAACTGCACAAGATATTACAAATCAATATCAGGCACTTCTTACAACAAAAGACTTTGGCAATATTAAAACTAAAATAAGTCCTCTAACAAAATTCTTCCCAGCAGAAAAATACCACCAGGACTATCTAGCTAAAAATCCTAATGGTTATTGTCCTGATCATTCCACCGGTGTTAAATTTTCTATTCAAACTATGGCTGAAAAGAAAATATCAAATGACCACTTAATGTCAGGCAAGCATATTGTTGTTATCGAATCAGATCATTATTGTCCTTATTGCGAAAAATTCAGAAAAGATGTTGTTGATAAATACATCGGCACCATTCCTATAGAATTTCGGCTAGCTTCACAACTTCAAGGTTTAACGATCAAAACTGCAACGTGGGCTACACCGACCATATTGTTCCTAGAAGATGGCAAAGAAATTTATGGTCGGCAAGGTTATATGACTCCTGAAAAATTCTATAAAGCACTAGGTGCATTAAAATTAGGTCAGAGTGAGGCCTACAATGTTGCTTTTGAGGAAGGGACCGATTCACTTTATTGCAAAGAGTATGAAATATTTAAGAATACTCCTGATGGTGTTTTTATCGATAAATTAAGTGGTGCACAACTGTTTGATACCAGCGATCGTTTTAACTCAAAATCAGGGTGGTTATCCTTTACAAAACCTGTTGATGGATCTACGTATGAAAAAGAAGATAACCGCTATGGCATGCAACGTATTGAAGTTCGCTCTAAGATATCTGACATTCACTTAGGCCATGTTTTTCCAGATGGCCCTGACGGACAACCACGTTACTGCATTAATGCAACAGTTCTAGAGTTCGTGCCGAGAAACAAAATCTAATTTGCACAATATCACTGGAGTGTGGCTATCCTAATAAGAGCATCAGCAGATGGCTCGTCAAGGGCTAATTTTAAAGTGAATTGAAAGTCTTTTAACCTCAGTTGACCGGCTTTGAATTATGATTATGTACTTCAAAACAACAACTTATAGAAGGATTAGTATTCACCCATTGAGTGAGTTTGCCTACGCATTTGATTGCACGTTTTTTAGACTCATTGACTTGACGACAAAAGCCTTACATAGAATGACTATGAGAGTCTAAGAAGTTAAATTACCCGGGCAACAATAAGGTAACAGACTGTTATTAGTAAAAAAATAGCAGATCTCTCAAAAACGTGTGTGCAATAATAGCTTATGATATAATGATTCTTTTCATGTTCGGTGCGCAAAGCGCTTAATTGGGAACGCGGTTAGAATCCGCGGCTGTACCCGCAACTGTACGTAGAGCAACAAGTTATTTTATCCACTGAGAATACTATATTCCCGGGAAGGAGCTTGAAGTAAACCTCTACAAGCCAGGAGACCTACCGACAATGAACAACTTATTTCCGAGCGGGTTACTCGGTGGTGCAGTGAATGTTATCAATCACTCCCCTCCGACTCTCCTGCTTAAATTATTTCAAATATGGGATCTTTTTGTCGGTGTTGGATCAAAAACAAACCTCAAATATTCTGCTAGCTGCTGAAGAACTTAGCTGGCAAGTACAGAATAAGAAAATTCTCGATAAACTGACGTTTTCGATTCGTCAGGGAGAATTTGTGGGAGTTATTGGACCTAACGGTGCTGGAAAATCCTCATTATTACGCTGTCTCTATCGAAAAATTGACCCCACATCTGGTAGTATTCAATTTAATGATAAAGCACTGACCTTCTACAGCAGAAAACAACTCGCTCAACAAGTAGCCGTTGTTCTTCAAGAACCTCCAACTCATTTTGAACTATCTGTCATCGATGTAATAAGAATGGGGTTGATTCCAAACAAAGCACTTTTGTCTTTTGATACCGTCGAAGACTTTTCTGCTATCGTAGAGGCGGCGAAACAAGTGGATTTAGTCAATAAATTGCAACAACCTTTTAACTCTTTATCTGGTGGTGAAAAACAGCGAGCAATGATTGCCCGAGCAATATTACAGACACCTCAACTGTTATTGATGGATGAGCCAACCAACCA
>JAAGZM010000385.1 GCA_024206355.1 Gammaproteobacteria bacterium
GGTCATATTCATTGATTGCAAAATAAAACCTCGGTGTCGGGTAATGCGCAATAATCGCTCAACAACCGCCGATTTATTGTTTGTCACTATTTTAAATGTATGCGTCATAAATCTTCTCCATCATTTGCTCATTAGTTGCACCAGGTGGAACTAATGGCCATACATTTTCAGTTGACTCAATTTTTATATGTAGTAAAAAAGCTCCCGTACTATTTAACATCCGATCAAGAGCGTCACTCACTTGCTCTTTGCTACTGATCGATTCAGCTTCAATATTAAACGCCTTTGCTAATTGTACAAAATCTGGATTGTCAGATAAGTCTGTTTCACTATAACGTTTTTCAAAAAATATCTGCTGCCACTGCTTTACCATGCCGAGTTTTTGATTATCGAGGAGCAGAATTTTAATCGGGATTTGATAGCGCTTAATGGTTGCAAGTTCCTGAACATTCATCATAAACGAACCATCGCCACATACAGCAACAACGAGTGAGTCAGGCTCTGCAAATTGAGCACCAATCGCCACCGGAATACCGTATCCCATTGTCCCTAAACCACCACTGGTTAATAGACGAGATTGCTGACTAAAGGACATATGTTGTGCTGTCCACATCTGATGTTGACCTACATCGGTTGCTACTATCGACGGTTGGGTTATTTTCCCGGATAAATCCATCAATAACTGTCGCGCACAAATTGCATCACCTGGCTTGTTATATGCCCAGCGATATTCTTTCTTCAACTCAGCAACATAAGTACGCCACTTAGTATATTGTTCTGGATTAAAATCTGATAAATTCTTAGTTAGTGCTAATAAGTGAGGCTTAAGTTCGCCAATCAAAGGCACATCAGCTTTTCTCAACTTATCGACTTCAGCCGCATCGATATCAAAGTGAATCACTTTTGCATTTGCCGCAAACCCCGATAATTTACCAGTTACACGATCATCAAAACGAGCGCCAACAGCGATCAACAGATCACATTCCTGAACGGTATGGTTGGCTGCCTGATTGCCGTGCATTCCTAACATACCCAAATTTAATTCATTATCTAAACTAACCGCACCTAATCCTTTTAGCGTCGATACTACAGGCAATTTGACGTATTCAAGTAACTGATTTAATTCATCTTCAGCATTGGCTATTAATACACCACCGCCAATGTAAAATACAGGGTGTTTGCTTTCATGGATAAGGGCTACTGCATTTTTAATCGCCTCTTCGCTAACTGCAAGAGGAACAGATTGTATATCTTCTTTATCCAACTTTTCAGACACTATAATTTCAGAAAGAACTGCATCATGTAGTTGAATATCCTTAGGAATATCAATCAATACAGGGCCTGGCCTACCTTCTTGAGCCAGCTTGAAAGCCTCAAGTACGATAGGAGCAAGTTGTTCCTGCGTTTCTACCAAAAAGCTGTGCTTAGTTACTGCTAATGATAAACCCAACATATCTATTTCTTGGAACGCATCAGTTCCAATCACCTCACTAGCAACCTGACCAGTTATCACTACCATGGGGATTGAATCAAATTGAGCATCAGCAATTGCAGTTATTAGGTTGGTTGCACCAGGACCAGATGTTGCAATACAAACACTTGGCTTACCGGTAATTTTTGCATAGCCTAAGGCTGCAAAGCCAGCTCCCTGCTCATGCCGACTTAAAATGTGTTCAATACCACTTTCATAGAGAGCATCATAGACAGGCATGATCGCCCCACCTGGATAACCAAATACCCGACTGACATCTTGCTCTTTTAATAATTTTATTACGAGTTTTGCACCATTCATCGTCTTTCTCCAAACAACCCCTGTCTTTTTTGCTCAGGAGTATTTGGTAATAAAAAACCCCCGATCAATTCTGAGCGAGGGTTTTGAAATTTTTTGCGATCAAACCCCTCAATGCTAAATAAAAATTTGCACCCAAATATGGAGGTTAATAATCACAAGTACTTTATTCATTTTTTACTAATAATAAGTTTTCTAACAACATTAACAAATTACAGGGTAGATAGGGCTTTGTAAACCTTTATTTATCCGTTTACAGGTTTATAATCATCAGTAAAGTTTCCATTTTCAATAAAATGCAATACTTGCTTCAAAAGTTCCTGATCCCAGGTCATAAACGAGTGGTGTAATGGCATGACAATAAAATCTGTCATACTATCGCAGTGTGTATTTGATAACTCAACCACACCGTCACCCGGTGCATCATCCGTCGCCCTTTTGTAATACCAAGTAACTGGGATAACGATACTATGTTTGATATTGCCTGCAATAATTCCTGTTTCAATCTTAGGCTCCGGTAAAGATTTCATTAATTCACTACCAGGAACAAGATCTGCTGTAACTTTAGGAACAAAATATTTAAACCACCAATGAGACAGCATAAAAGAAGCCGTATTCGTACCTTTGTTTGGCGTACCCAACATCACACATCGGCCTTTTCTCCATTGGCTATTTTGAGCAAGTAAGCCGCGTATTAAAATACCGCCGAAAGAGTGACCGATAAAATGTACAACTTGTTCAGTTTCAATCCAGTCATTAATTCTTTTATCCAGTGATCCTAATATCTCTTGGTAGTTATCTAACAGACTATTATAACTAGGATTAAACACTCGAAAGCCATTTGCTTCTAATGTTACTGCTAACTTTGACATGCTACTGGGTCTTCGACCTAAACCATGTAGTAAAATCACTTGTGATTGCTTCATACTCATTGATTCTGTTTACTCTTTAAATTACATAACGATAGCATAATGACTGAAATAAAAGCATCGTTACCTACCAGATTATTCTGATGCATGCTTATCTCTTTGCAATTATCTATTATTTGCGCATAACAACGTCTTTGTCTTCGCATATTCACAGAAATAAGTTTTACTCTATATACCGATTACACAGGCAGAAATGGCTAATGTGATACGTAAAACCTTATAAATGATTAGGAAGGATTTCATTATACATTAGACTGTGCTAATGTATCTGCAATGATAACCATATCTCTCAAAGGAGAATACTATGTCTACTGAACGAGCACTCTTTGCATTTGCAGGATTGATGACACTAATATCTGTTGCACTCACTCAATGGGTTCATCCTAATTTCATGTGGTTTACCGTATTTGTTGGCGCAAATTTATTTCAATCAGCTTTTACAGGCTTTTGTCCAGCAGTCATGATAATGAAGAAAATGGGGCTCAAAAGCGAAAAAGAACTTTGTGCCAGTAAATAATTATTAGACTAAAGAAGGTTGATATTTCAATATGTCAAACAATGAATCGACACAGTCGGAAGGTATAGACTTACTGAAAAAAAATGCGGATCAAGCTGCAGCACTACTTAAAGCAATGAGTAATGAAAATCGTTTGATTATATTATGCTCATTGTTTGATAAAGAAATGTCTGTTGGGGAGATGAATGCTGTCATCCCTCTCTCTCAGTCTGCGTTATCACAGCATCTTGCTTCATTAAGAAAAGCTAATTTAGTAAAAACAAGAAGAGATTCACAAACCATTTATTATCGAATTAATGGCGATGCTTCTACGAGAATTATTACAGTACTTAAAGATGTCTACTGCCCTTCTTAGAAAAGGGTAATTAAACTATCAAGTGTCTGACGTATAACCTATTTTACCAGCTATCGAAGTGATTGCACCTAATTTAGGGATATTTGAATTAAAGTTTATGTATTTAGATCAATAACCCTTTCTATCATTACAATTGGCTTGTTAATATAATTACTAAGTTAGTTACTATTAACGGATATGTATGATATTAGAAAACATCAACTCTCCAAGCCACCAATCAAATTTGCTAAATGCGCAACTCCTCAATCGTGTGCGTCTTATTGCCATCATTAGCCAACTGCTGCTCATTTCGCTTGCTGTTGTATATCTTGATGTCATGCTGCCACTTGAATGGTTAATTGGCATAGTGCTATTAGAAACTATTTTTCAACTTTATAGTCACAATCAAGTTAAAAATGGCACGCATATCCGTGATGGTGAGATTTTTGTTCATATCCTGCTCGACTCTCTTATTTTAGCGGGTTTAGTTTACTTATCGGGTGGTGCTAATAACCCTTTTACTTATTTTTTACTATTGTTTGTTGCACTTGGAACTTTCGTATTAAAACCTCGCTATCTACTACTGATCTCCACTATAGAATTAATTCTCTATTCACTATTAAATATGTATCAAAGACCTCTTGAATTAGGGGACTCTAGCCCTTTAGAGCTTTTTCGTTTACATTTAGCTGGCATGTGGCTCAACTTTGCATTAACAACGGTATTAATTGCTGTTTTTGGATTACTGGCACGTCTTTCAATGTTAAAACAAGAAAAGAAGATCCAGGAGCTAAGAGAAAAACAACTTAAAGATGAGCAAATATTAAGCTTGGGCATTATGTCTGCAAGTGCAGCACACGAATTGGGAACACCACTTGCGACAATGGCAATAGTGGTTGATGATTTAACTCATGAAACAGATGCATCAAAACGAATTCTTCAAGACATGGAATTACTGTCTAATCAAATTGAGAGTTGTCGAAATATTATACAAAACTTAAATGAAAAAAGTCACCACACTAGAAAGCAGCTAGATAAACAGAAAGTTAACCAAGACGATGCTGGTATGGATAATCTCAAAGAACAGTTAGAGAGCATTTTTGAAAACTGGTTGGTGTATAGACCTCAAGTAGTCCTTACTCAGCATTGGCAAAATAATTTTGAATCTATTAATCATCATCTGACTATTAGTGTCGAGCAGGCTGTAACAAATTTACTGAATAATGCTGCAGATGCGAGTCTTGCTAATAATTGTGGAATAGTAGAAGTTAATTGTTGCGTAGAGCAACAGCAGTTAGTTATTGAAATTACTGACTTTGGTGCAGGACTGACCCCTACATTAAGATCGTCATTAGGTGCTAATATTCAAGAGTCCAAAAAAGAAGATGGTTTTGGCTGGGGACTATTCTTATCGAATGCGAGTATTGAAAGAATGGGAGGGGAAGTCCATCTTACTGAAGCCTCAACAGGTGGAACTTTGACTAGGATTAATTTACCTATGATTGAGAATCAACAATGACAGCTATACCTATCATCATTATTGACGACGATCTTACCTATAGAGAAATTTTAACTCGTAGTTTAACTAATTTGAATTGCTCTGTTAAACATTTCCCACATCCAGAAAAAGCATTATCAGCAATAGCAAGCCACAACAATTCTAATACCCAACTCACTGTGCTATTAGATCTTAAACTTGAATCAGATTCAGGACTACAATGGATTAAATCCATTAGAGAGTCGAATGCTCATTGCCGTTTGCTTTTGGTAACCGGCTATGCCAGCATTTCTACTGCCGTTGAAGCCATAAAATTAGGAGCTGATGACTATCTAGCTAAGCCCATTACAGCAAGAGAGATACTAATTCATTTACAAAAACAAACGATAGATCCTGATATTGAAATTAGTAAAAAACCGATGTCCGTTGAAAGACTAGAATGGGAACACATACAAAAAGTGTTGCAAGACAATGATGGTAATATTTCTGCATCCGCAAGAGCTCTCGGAATGCATCGACGTACACTACAACGAAAATTACTGAAGAAGCCTGCAAAAAGTTAAATAAGATAGATTGAAAATTAAGAAGTTACAAACTAGCTTGCTCGGGCTCTTCAGCAAGTTTTAAAAATAATGTTGCGATAAGGCTAACAATAGCTGTTCCTGTAATCATCATAAACGTCAGTTCCGCAACATCTAGTGAATACAAATAATATAATAAAGCCGAGTAGCGAATATACTCTAACCAGACAGCCCATTTCTTATCTTGTAAAATAGCACCTATAGAATAACAACTCAAAATGATAAAACTCCCTAAGAGTAGAAGCTCGGTACTATTCATAGCATTTGTATATTTTAATAAAAGAACAATAGCGGCTACTACCGTAATGTGCTGGAATAAACTATACCAAGTATTAAACTCGGGGATTGGGTTATCAAATTTTTCGAATGTCGATGGATCATATTTAGCTAATGGAAATTTTTCTTCCATATCAGCTGGACGCCAACCCGTTGGTTTAAACCAGATAAGCACTTTATCTTGCCATCGTTGAGTACGCCAAGCATCTCTCACCAGTTGTGTATAAAAATGCAGGTTAACCCAGATAGGGTTCCAACTCTTTATCGGTTTACGAATACCATAGATGCAAGGTTTTTCATTAATTTCTTCCTGAAAGGTGTTAAACATTTTATCCCAAATAATAAAAACACCGCCGTAGTTACGGTCGATATAACACTCATTGGTTGCATGATGAACGCGGTGATTAGACGGTGTTACAAAAAGTACTTCATACCAACCTAATTTGGGTATATGTCGAGTATGTACCCAAAATTGATAAAGCAGATTTAATGCAGCAACGGAGATCAACATGATTGGCTCAATACCAGCTAAAGCCATCGGGATATAAAAAATCCAACTTAAGACACTGCCACTCGTCTGTCTTAGTGCGGTTGTCAAGTTATACTCCTCACTAGAATGATGCACCACATGTGATGCCCAGAGTATGTTTATTTCATGGCCGAAACGGTGGTTCCAGTAATAACAAAAGTCGTAAAGTACAAAGGCAATAATCCAAAGTCCCACAGATTCTTGAAAATCAAATAGACCATAATTTTTTTCAATGACTATATATATAGTCAGTGGAATAAGTTTTTTGAATGCAATAATCACACGACTAAGGAGACCAGCATTCATACTAGAAATGGAATCATTAACCCGATAAAATCCGGTTTTACTCACTCTATCTATAACTACTTCAGTGATGATCAATAATACAAAAAATGGAATTGCTAGTAATATTAGGTTCATTTAGCTTCAACTGCCTTTTTTCGATTATAAAAAATACCTTTAACCAGGGCAAACTGAGCAAAATAATAAGACACCATAATTAAAACATGAGACAAAGGAACATCCGAATAAAATTTATTGATCCCGAGCAACGAGTCAGACATTATAAAACTTATACCACCTACAATTAGCCACTGATTTGATTTCTTTGATATTAGTGTAAAAATACCCATTAATAATAAAACACTCATATAAATCAGTACCGGTACAAATAATTGACCTAGGCTAGAGCCAATAATTACAAACATTGCGATACCATAAATGAAATACAAGATTGCAATAGGAACTCTCTTGACTTCCAGTGGTTTCAAACTGAATAAATAGAAAATATGTGCGATTAGAAATGAACCAAGTCCGAAAATGAACCAGTTTGCACCATCATAATCTAAGATAAAGTCACCCACAGTTGAAAAGATTAATCCCGTCACAAATAATTTATCAGATACAGTTTCTATATGTTTAACGCTGAAGGCTAATAAAGCTAACATCGGGAGTATTTTTACCAACCAACTAAAAGGGTAAGGTTCGTAAAAAGTTGATATTGTGAACACTGTTGCAAAAACAGTAAATACTATAGTTTGTTTATTATTCATAATTATTTTTATATGTATTTAATAGAAAACGATTTATAATAGAACGCAAACAACGCATATGCAAACAAGAGGTAAAACCATGGATCTAAAATCAAAAATTATGATGACAATACTATGTCTTTCTTTATCAGGATGCCAAGTAATGGATCCTTACACTGGAGAAAGTAAAACAAGTAAAGCAACAACCTATGGTTTAGGAGCTGCAATTGTCTGTGGGCTTATTGGTGCAGGAAAGTCTGGTAAACGTGCACGAAATGCAGCAGCAGGTTGTGGTGCTATAGGTGCTGGAATTGGCGCCTACATGGATACACAGGAAAATGAATTACGTAAGAAGCTTGTTGGTAGTGGAGTACAGATAGAGCGCGAAGGTGATAATATTCGTCTGATTATGCCCAGCAATATCACTTTTGATACTGACCGTTCAAATTTAAAAGCATCATTTACAGAGGTACTAAATTCTATTGTTTTAGTGCTTAATCACTACCCTGATACTACTTTAAATATTGTTGGACATACTGACAGTGTTGGCTCAGACACTTACAACTTAACATTATCGAACAATAGAGCTAATGCAGTTGCTCAATATTTGGTGAGCCAAAATGTATCACCATCAAGGGTGACTGCTAGAGGCGCTGGTGAGCGGAACCCCGTAGCCAACAATGGAACTGAATCTGGTAGAACTTTAAACCGCCGAGTTGAACTCAGTATTGCTCCGAAAAACTTGCAGTAAGTAGTATTACCGTTTTTGTTTATTCAGCGTGCGATGGATATTTTTCTTCGAGCTTGTTATAGCGAATAATTGAAGATATCTCATTAAGATAATCATCGCCACGCTCTGAATATTTTGCTAGCCCTGGTAACAGGGCTTCAGCAGATAATTTTTTATTATTTTGTTTCAGTGTTGCCCTTATCTTTCTTAGCTCTGTATAAGAATCACTGCTATTTAACAGTTTTACATAATAAGCTATCGATTGTTTTACTGTCTTAAAGCACCTCACCTCATGCAACTGCTGTTTACCCCTTTGATCAGGCACTAAGCCACAACCTCTTTTAAAGCACCAGATACCAAAATAATTATTTGCCTTTCTTGCAAAGCGTGAGGTACCCCATGCGGATTCGCTTGCTGCCTGGGCCAAAACAAGTGCTGATGGAATTTTATCGATCCTCAGTAATAGTTCATCCAACATCTGTTGTTCTTTGTTATAGGTATTTTTCTCAGAGGTAATTCGGTATTTTTCAGCCAACCAGTTTATGAATCGTTTATCAGCATACCTTAAACTGCTCTTTTCTTTAATGACGATTAATTTTTCTCTTGCCTCTCTGATAGGCTGATTAACTTCTTGAAGTTGCAGCTCAACATATGAAAAGAATGCTTGTTTTCTTTCTGGAATATTATTAATTGATGAAAAGTCAGGTGCTTTTGAATCGAAATAAAAGTTTGTACTAGTTTCAACGAAAATAGTAATGACATTTACGATTAAGAATGATATTAGCACTGCCGAAATCAATGGCCAACGTTCAAGTAGTTTCAATTTGATTTATTTCCAAATTTTTTAGATGAGTGTAATTATTTATTCAACTGATAAATAGTTTCAATCTCATCAATTGAACGGATGGAAATGTTGAGATCTTTTATTATGCCATCTTTAATGCTATAAATTACACCATGAACAGAAACTTCTTGCCCCTCTTGCCAAGCATTTTGAACAATTGAGGTATGACAGATATTTCGAACTTGCTCAACAACATTCATCTCACATAAGAGATCAATTTTTTCCAGCTCATTCGACAATTCTTGGAAAGTCTTTTGATTCACACTATAAATATCTTTAATAGAGCGTAACCAATTATCAACAATTCCATGTTCTTTCTGCTCAAGTGCTGCTTTTACACCACCACAACCGTAGTGACCACATAAAATAATATCTTTAACTTGGAGAACTTTTACCGCATATTCGAGAACTGACAAGACATTCATATCAGAGTGATTAACTAAATTGGCAACATTTCGATGTACAAAAATCTCGCCTGGTTGTAATCCAACAATCGTATTTGCAGGTACTCGACTATCAGAACAACCAATCCATAAATAATTAGGATTTTGTTGTTTCGATAATTTATTAAAAATTCCCGGATTAATATTTTCAAATTGCTCTGCCCATTTAAGGTTATTCTCAATAAGTTGTTCTATTTTGCTGCCCATTAAATCACTCAATCAGTAGTAAGGTACTGATAGTGTATCATTTGTCAGCTAAGAGTTGCTAGCCATTTGGCATCTTGGAACATCAAGGGTATATGGTTGAACAGCCTAAAACCGGCATAAAATTAACCTGATACAGCTATTGTATTAAATAATACTAATAAGCCTATTGCATGGTAAAGAATAAATGTGTTACTAATACGTCTATTAAGACTATAAACAAGAAATTGAGTAACAAATGAGTACTAATTTAATCACAAAATATCTAAATAAGATGAATTTTGAAGCCCAGCTGGTGACTGAATTATCAAAGGTATCTTTTGTGGTTCTCAGCCATCGCCGTACAAACTGGGTCGGGTTTGATGGTGTTTAGAGAATAAATAACAAACACTTTCAAAAACCCGGCCAAAATGCCGGGTTTTTTTATGCCGCTTTTCAATATGAGCTTTTTGAAGAATAGATTGAGGAATACAGATATGAAACATTTCATCACCACAGCTGACTGGCGCCAAGATGAACTGCAACAAATTATCGATTTAGCCAATGAATTTAAACAAGGTGCCACCAGTGATGCTCTGAAAAATAAAAGTGTTGCGTTGTTGTTTTTTAATCCAAGTTTAAGAACAAGAACATCATTTGAGTTAGGCAGTTGGCAAATGGGTGGACATGCGATAGTTCTAGAGCCTGGTAAAAGTGCTTGGCCACTGGAATTTGAATTTGGCGTAAAAATGGATGGTATAGCTGAGGAACATGTAGCCGAAGCAGCTCAAGTTCTTTCACGATATTGTGATCTCATCTGTATTCGTGCATTCCCCAAGTTTGAAGATTGGCAAGAAGACAGACAAGATAATATGATTAAAGCATTTGCCAAGTACTCAACTGTACCGGTAATTAACATGGAAACAATTACTCATCCTTGTCAGGAGCTTGCTCATATGCAAGCTATCCAAGAGAAAATTGGTAAGCCTCAAAATAAGAAGTATCTATTAACTTGGACCTATCATCCTAAACCTTTGAATACTGCTGTAGCTAACTCATCATTACTAATTGCTTCAAAATTTGGTATGGATGTAACATTACTTTGCCCTTCTAACGATTATCTCCTTGATAAAAGGTATATGGATATAGCAAAGAAAAATATTGAAGCCTACGGCGGTAGTTTTAATGTCAGTCATGATATCGAAGAGTCTTACGCAGGCGCTGAAGTTGTCTATGCTAAAAGCTGGGGGGCTCTACCTTATTTTGGAAACTGGGATGCCGAAAAGCCATTTCGAGATCAACAAAAACACTTTATCGTCAATGAAGAAAAGATGGCATTGACCAATAATGCTCTGTTCTCACATTGCTTACCCTTAAGAAGAAATATTAAAGCCACCGATGCTGTCATGGATGCTGATTACTGCATGGCCATCGATGAGGCAGAAAACAGACTACACGTTCAAAAGGCTCTAATGAGTCAATTGATCAAACAATAATTTTTAGGGCCAGAGCCAAATTGACTCTGACCCCTTTCATCAAATACTGGAAAAGACAATGAATCAAACTACTCAGCAAACTACAGACAATAAAGTCGTCCTCGCATTCTCCGGAGGATTAGACACTAGCTTTTGTGTCCCTTATCTCATTGATAAGGGTTATGAAGTTACTACTATCTTCGTTGATTCTGGTGGTATTAGCCAAGAAGAAAAACAAGAGATTAAAAATAGAGCAATAGAGCTTGGTGCGATAGAGCATAAAGAAGTCAGTATTGCTGATCAATTATGGGATAGAGTTATTACTCCATTATTATGGAGTGGACACTGGTATCAGAAACAATATCCCCTCTTGTGCTCGGATCGTTATTTAATCGTAGAAGCCTGCTTGAAATTTTGTGAAGAAGCCGGCCATATAAACTTTGCCCATGGTTGTACTGGAATGGGTAATGATCAAGTGAGATTCGATTTAGCAGTTCATTGTCTTGGCGATTTCAATATCATTTCTCCTATCCGAGAAATCCAGAAAGAAACTGATGAGGTAAGAGAATACGAAAAGCAATACTTGCTCGATAAAGGGTTCACCGTATCAGACAAGGTAACTAGTTATTCTATTAATGAAAATCTTCTTGGTACTACTATCTCTGGTTCAGAAATTGATGAGTGGCAACAACCGGATGCTGCTAGCTATGTATTAACTAGTGCTCCTGATGGAACGGCAAAAAAACATCAGCTAGTAAAGTTAACCTTTAATAAAGGTGAATTAACTGCACTGAATGATCAGATACTTGGTAATGGTTTTACCGGCGAACATGTTATGCAACAGCTTAATCAACTTGCAGGTGAGTATTCAATTGGAAGAAATATTTATACAGGTGATACCACAATTGGCTTAAAGGGAAGAATTGTATTTGAAGCTCCTGCACTTGAAGCACTTAATGTCGCCCATACAGCATTAGAGCAGGCAATTCTTTCAAAATCACAAAATCGTTTTAAATCAACCATTGCAGAAAAATGGACAGAGCTTGTTTATGAAGGTTTATTTTACGAGCCATTAAAAAATGACTTGGAAGCTTTCTTAAAGTCTAGCCAATCTCAAGTAACGGGCACAGTCACTCTGGAGCTCAGTCAAGGTAACGTTTATGCCGTTGCTGTTGATTCCGACAATATCTTGGTAGATAAGCAATCGGTCTATGCTCAAACTGCTTCGTGGACTATTGAAGAAGCACTTGGCTTTATTAAATTATTTGGTAAGTCATCGATCATGGCAGCAAACAAGGCTGCTAATAAGATGAATGAGGGACCTCAGTAATGGGTCAAATTGTTAAGGAACTAGCAACAACGCTAGAACATCTTACAGCATTGGTGGGTTTTGATACTCAAAACCCACCTAGAGATATCACTACCGAAAGTGGTATTTTTAGTTATCTAAAAAAGAACTTACCTGGTTTCACCTTTAAAATGTATGATGCTGGTAAAGGTTGTATTAGTCTTCTAGCAACACGAGGTAATCCTGAATTACTGTTTAATTTTCATATTGATACAGTACCGACGGCACCAGCCTGGTCTACTGATCCTTTTTCATTGATAATTGATGAAAGTGAAGAGAAAGCGACCGGTTTAGGTGCTTGTGATATCAAAGGTGCCTCTGCCTGCATGTTAACCGCTATCTCCAAAGTTGAAGGTGATGTAGCGCTGCTCTTTTCAAGCGATGAAGAGCACGGTTCCAGTGTAGCAGTGAAATATTTCTTAGCCACTAATCATGGCTATAAGAAAGTGATTATTTCAGAGCCCACCCAAGTTAAAGCGGTACTGGCTCATAGAGGTATCCAATCTGCAAAAATTCAATTTTGCGGAACATCTGGGCATGCCTCTGAACCTAGAGCATTAAAAGACAGTGCCATCCATAAGTCAGGAAAATGGATATCAGCAACCCTTGATTGGGTTGAAAAACAAACTCAAAGCTTTGAATCACTCAGTGGATTACCGTTTAATATTGGAAAAATCAATGGTGGCATTAAAGCCAACATGATTGCATCAAATTGCGAGCTCGCTTTTGGTTTCAGGCCATTACCCGGTCAAGATGCCAAAGCTATGTTGGTCGAACTTCAACAGTTAGCCTCTACTATAAACAATATTTCATCCGATGAAGCATTACTTACTAATGGCTTCTTTGGACCAACATTACCAGCAGCGAATCAGAGTTTTGAACTCGCTATTGAAAATGCGACCGCATTAGCTACCGAGAATCAACTGCCAATTGGACCTGCTGTTGCATTCTGGACAGAGGCAAGCTTGTTTTCTGAGGCAGGGTTAACAGCAATAGTTTTCGGACCTGGCGATATTGCTCAGGCTCATACTGCCGACGAATGGGTCAGCCTTAATCAACTACAACAAGTAGAATTGCACTACACAAAAATAATTGGGCATTCTCACTCAAAAAATAACTCAGGAAAGTCACATGAATAACAGTCTGGATAATTCACCTGCTGAAAGTAGCCAACCGAAAATCAAAGAAACGATTATTCAGTTACTTTCAAACTTGGCAAGCCCAAAAGAAATCAACCAATATATGGAACGTTTTGTTAATGCCGGTCAATCTCATTTTGCCGTGATCAAAGTTGGCGGAGGCGTACTAGAAAAAGATTTAGATAACCTCTGTTCGTCTTTAGCTTTTCTTGAACGAATTGGATTATTCCCCATAGTTGTTCATGGAGCAGGCCCTCAACTGAATAAAAACCTTGAGGTGAAAGGTATCAAGAGCGAGTTTCTTGATGGACAAAGAGTGACTTCAGCTGAAGTGCTAAAGGTAGCGAAAAAAACCTTCATTCAGCAAAATCTTAAGCTCGCCAATGGACTACAGGCAATGGGTGTAAGAACAGCATCTATTCCTACCGGTGTTTTCGGTGCAACAAAGTCATCTAATAAGACCTTAGGATTTGTTGGCGAAGTAAATGAAATTGACCTTGAGCCCATCGAAGCAGCGGTTAGCAGTGGTGCTATTCCAATACTTTCATCGCTTGCTGAAACGGATACTGGACAAATTTTAAATGTAAATGCTGATATCGCAACCAATCAATTAGCAATTGCCGTTAAGCCTTACAAAATTATCTTTCTCACCGATACCGGTGGATTATTAGGTGAAAATAACAAAATTATTTCATCCGTCAACTTAGCTACTGAGTATGATTATCTTTTGCAACAGGAGTGGTTGCATGGAGGAATGAAACTTAAAGTTAAGCAAATTGCCGATATTCTCGATCAACTTCCTGCGACAGCTTCTGTTTCGATTACCACCCCTATGCACCTCTCAAAAGAGCTATTTACTCATAAGGGATCAGGTACTCTTATCCGCAAAGGAGAGTCTATTCTTACTCATCCTCAAGGTGAGAATATCGACAAACAGAAATTAACTAAACTGTTTGAATCTAGCTTTAAGAAAACTCTCGATGATGACTACTTTGATAAAACTGTCATTCAAACTGCATATATTACCCAGTGCTATCGTGCAGCCGCAATTATCACAATAGAAAATGGAATTCCTTATCTTGATAAGTTTGTTGTCGGCGAACAAGCAAAAGGTGAAGGTTTAGGAAAAACACTGTGGCAAAAAATAAGTAAAGAAAACGAAAGTCTTTTCTGGCGTTGCAAACCCAATAACACGATTAATGGATTTTACTTCGGCAATTCAGATGGCTGCTATAAAATGTCTAAGTGGAATCTCTATTGGTACGGCATAAACGACTTCCAGAAAGTCCAAAGTTGCGTAGAATATGCGTTACATAAAAATGCCACATTGAATTAGTAAGAGTAAAAGATGAATAACAAACAATACAGCCTTGGAATTGTTGGTGTAAGAGGTTATGTCGGTAAAGAGTTATTGGCACTCATTTCAGCTCATCCACAAATCAAAACTGAATGGTTAAGCTCAAGACAGCTTGAAGGACAACTTGCAAGCGCAGCTCTTGAACGAGCCGATGATAAAGATTTAGACTTTATCATTGAGTCTCTCTCTCCTGAGCAGGTTGCTGATAAGAATACGGATATCATTGTTCTTGCGCTACCCAATGGATTAGCAGAGTCTTTCGTTCAAGCTATTGAGAAAAATAAAGGTCAAACTAAAATTATCATTGATCTCTCTGCGGATTATCGTTTTGCTGATAGTGAAGGCAATAATTCTTGGCTATATTCTGTTCCAGAGCTTGATGAGAAAGCACTAGTTGAAGCTAAAAATGGGGAGCTAATAAAAATTAGTAACCCTGGCTGTTATGCCACAGCAATGCAGTTAGCTTTAGCACCCATTATTCAGCTATTAGAAGGGCCAGCACACTGCTTTGGCGTATCAGGCTATAGTGGCGCTGGTACAACACCCAGCCCCAATAATGATCCTGAGAATCTGAAAGATAATCTGATTGGATACAAGTTACTTGAACACCTACATGAGAAAGAAGTCGGCGAACGCCTCAAAGCACCGGTAAGTTTTTCTCCCCATGTAGCAGCATTCTTCAGGGGTATCAATATGACCGTTCAAGTTGAACTCACTGAACCGCAAACCGATATTGCATTACTCAATAGATACAATGATTTTTATCAACATCACCCACTCGTCAATTGCCAACCAACAATCCCTGTGATCAAACAAGTGACTAATACAGCTAATTGTTTGATTGGTGGATTTGCCGTTAGTTCTGATGGCAAAAGAGCAACTATCATCAGCTGTCTTGATAACTTATTAAAGGGTGCCGCAAGCCAGGCATTACAAAATATAAATATTGCCCTAGAGCTGGAGCCATTAATGGCAGTCCAACCTTTAGCAACAGGAGAACAAGAATGAGCGCACCTATTTGGCAGAAAAATAAGACCGCTTCCATTGATAAAACCATCATGGAATTTATGGCTGGGGAAGATGTGATCCTTGATCAACAAATCATCGCTTTTGATATTCAAGCAAGCCAAGCTCATGTGAAAAATTTGCATGCTGTTGAAATATTGTCAGACGAAGAGTCATCACAGTTGATAAGCCAACTGGATGAGCTAGTCGTCGCTCTTGATAATAAAAGCTTTATTCTAGATGATCACTTTGAAGACTGTCACTCAGCTATTGAATTTTATCTTGTTGAAAAACTAGGTGAGCTTGGTAAAAAAGTTCATACAGGGCGTTCAAGAAATGATCAGGTATTAGTTGCAACACGACTCTATCTAAAAGCCTCTCTCAGCGAAGCTATTGCTCATGTAAAAGATTCCGTTACTGTCTGTTTAAAACAGGCTAAAGCAACCGAACAAGATCCTATGCCTGGCTATACTCATCTTCAAAGAGCCGTACCGTCAAGTTGTGGAATGTGGTTTGCAGGTTTTGCCGAAGCAATGATCGATAATCTAATATCTCTTAATTCTACGATTGATTTAATCGACTCCAATCCGTTAGGAACAGCAGCAGGCTACGGCGTTAACTTACCTTTAGATAGAGAACTCACCACTCACGAACTTGAGTTTGCACGTTTACAGATCAATCCAATTTATGCACAAAATAGCCGCGGCAAATATGAGCTGGCTGTTTTGTTTTCACTGTCACAATGCCTTTTAGATATTAGACGTTATTGCTGGGATTTATCTTTATTTACAACCCAAGAGTTCGATTTTGTCAGTCTACCTGATGAAATGACTACAGGCAGTTCCATTATGCCCAATAAGCGAAACCCTGATCTTGTTGAATTAATGCGCGCAAGTTATGCATCTATACAAGCTGCTATTGTTGAGCTTCAGTCTATACTTTCACTGCCATCAGGTTATCAAAGAGATCTACAATTTTCAAAGGGACCATTGCTAAGAGCCATCACCAAAGCGCTACAAACAATGATGCTATTCCCACGCTTAGTTGAAGGTACAACGTTCAAAAAAGACAAGGTTTTAGCTGCAATTGATACACCCATGTACGCCACCGACCTCGCCGTAGAACTCAGTGCCAAGGGGATGCCTTTTAGAGATGCTTATCAGCAGGTTGTAGAGCGTTATTCAGAGCTTGAAAACCGTACACCAGAGCAAAGTCTTCAACAGCGAACATCACCCGGAGGCTGTGCAGACTTACAACTTGATCAGCTAACCATGCGCTTTAAAAACGTATGTTGAACCTAGAATCCTCAGTTGACCGGCTCTGACTTATGGTTATTTATTTCAAAACAGCAACTTACAGAAGGATTAGTATTCACCCATTGAGTGAGTTTGCCTACACATTTGATTGCACGTTTTTTAGACTTATTGAC
>JAAGZM010000386.1 GCA_024206355.1 Gammaproteobacteria bacterium
CGTCCTATATCTTTGCTTAAACAGCAGGGTCCAATTGTTGGAGAACAAGTCATTGATCCTTATATTGCTAGGCAAGTCATTGGCATGATGGAGCAAGTTGTTTCAACCGGTGGAACTGGTAAAAAAGCCCAGGTCGCAGGTTATCGTGTATCAGGAAAAACAGGAACATCAAGAAAAGCTGTAGCAGGTGGCTATGGTGATGAATATGTTGCTGTATTTGCAGGCGTTGCTCCAGTAAGGAATCCTCGTTTAGCTATCGTAATAATGATCGATGATCCTCAAGGTGATGCCTATTATGGTGGTGATGTTTCAGCTCCCGTCTTTGCAGAAATAATGGAGTCGTCTTTACGAACGTTGAATATTGCTCCTGATGCAACAGACATGAATGTGTTAAAAATAGGGAGTTTGGGTGGTGGCCTATGAGTAACTACCAATGTGATATTGCTATGTTGATGGAATTAATTAATGCATCTCCGTTCAATAATCTTCAACCTGAATATTTAATGTGTTCTGGTATAACCGAAGATTCACGAAAAATAGCGAAAGGATTTATATTTATTGCAAGACCGGGGCTTGAGAGTGATGGTCGTCATTTTATTCATCAAGCAACAGCTAAAGGTGCGGTAGCTGTTTTATGTGAGGCAACAGGAATCGAGCAATTTGTACAGGCAGTCAACTGTTCTGTATCGATCTTTAAAGTTGAGAATATAGCTGGAAAGCTTGGTAAAATTGGTGCTACTTTTTATCAAATCCCGAGCAACGAACTGACGATTATTGGTGTCACAGGAACCAATGGAAAAACATCTTGTACGCAACTTATCGCACGAGTTGCCGAAAAATTAAAGAAGAAAGTTGCGGTAATGGGTACGCTAGGGAATGGGTGCTTAAAAGAATTAGAATCAACCGATAATACCACCATCGATGCTCTGACGTTACAGGGTCATCTTGCTAAATTTAAAAATAGCAATATCGATATTGTGAGCATGGAAGTTTCATCTCATGCTTTAAAACAAGGAAGGGTGAATGCCGTTAATTTTGATATAGCGTTATTCACAAATCTCACCCGTGATCATCTCGATTATCACGGTAATATGAAAAGCTACGCTGACGCAAAGAAAATTTTGTTAGTCAAAAATGAGTTGAAAACAGTTATTATCAATGCTGACGATACTACGGGTTTAAAGTTTATAAATGATGATACAATATCAGCTGAAAAATTCAGTTATAGTATTACCCCAATTAATGCTCGTGAGCCACATAATTCAGTTTGGACCGAATCGGCAGTCTTCCATGATGCAGGAATAGTAGCGGAGATTGCAACGCCTTGGGGAGCTGTTGATTTTAAAACATCAATGATCGGGCAGTTTAATTTGAGTAACTGCTTAGCGGTTATTACAACACTTGGTTCAATGGGTTTTTCTCCGAAAGATGTTGCTGATCAATTGTCAACGATGCCTTTTGTAAAAGGCAGAATGGAACGTTTCGGCGGTGAAGATAAACCGTTGGTTATTGTTGATTATGCACATACGCCAGATGCCTTAAAGCATGTATTACAAGCAATCAAACCACATACCAGCCATAAGCTTTGGGTTGTTGTTGGTTGTGGTGGTGATCGCGACCGCGGCAAGCGTCCTGAGATGGCTTCAATAGCAGAAGAATATGCCGATCATCTCGTTTTCACTAGTGATAATCCAAGAAGTGAAAGAGTTGAAGATATTGTTACTGAAATGCAGAAAGGTCTGCATCGTTACTCCTCCTGTGAGGTTGAATATGATCGTGAATTGGCAATCCGCAATAGCATTTCGAAAGCTGTATTAGGTGATGTTGTGCTTATTGCTGGTAAAGGTCATGAAACTTTCCAGTTTACTAATAAAGGGAAAGTACCTCACAGTGATATAGAGATTGCAGAGCAATCTTTAACAATGGGGAGTTGGAAATGACCCCTATGACTTTACAGGAAGCAGCAATCAATACATCAGGAACCATATTGGGTAATGCTGTAAATCAACAGATTACTTTCAATGATGTTGCTACTGATAGCAGAGTATCGATGAGCAATAAATTGTTTATTGCTCTAAAAGGTGAAAATTTTAATGGCCATGATTTCCTTGATAAAGCAGTTTCCCAAGGCGCTGTTGCCTGTATGTTGGATGAAGATCGAGAGACAACATTACCCGTACTAAAAGTAGACAATACGATCCGTGCAATGGGCAAGTTAGCTAAGTCTGTGCGTGAGAAAATACTATTATCTTGTATTGGTATTACGGGTAGTTGCGGTAAAACAACAGTCAAAGAAATGATAGCTAGTATCTTGACTGTCAAAGGAAAGGTGCTTGCAACAAAAGGTAATTTCAATAATGCGATTGGTGTTCCTCTTACATTATTTAGACTCTCTGAAGATGACCAATTTGCTGTAATTGAAATGGGCGCAAGTAAGTCTGGCGATATTGATGAAATTGCGCAGCTTGTAATGTCTGATGTTGCTGTAATAACAAATATTGGAGCTGCTCATCTGCAAGGACTTGGAACAATTGCAGGTGTTGCAAAAGTTAAAGGTGAGTTACTCGATCATTTGGATTCAAAAGGTACTGCTGTGATTGAATATGGTAGCCCTTGGATAGAGCAATGGAATCAGCAACTATCAGACAGCCAAAAGGTGAGTACTTTCTCAGGTAGTAATATTAAGGCCGATTTTACCGCTAAAGAAATCCAACTTGATATCGAAAAACTTAGCTTTTTAGCCTCAACACCAGCAGGCGATATCAATATCCAGTTAGCGATACCAGGTAAGCACAATATTGAAAATGCCTTAGCTGCAATGGCGGCTTCAATGGCTGTTGGTGCTTCATTAGAATCGTGTCAAAAAGGCTTGGCAGAAATGTCTCCTGTCAACGGTCGTTTACAAGTATTAGCCGGTATTAACGGCAGTAAAATGATTAATGACAGTTACAATTCTAATCCCATTTCATTGAAAGCTGCCATAGAAATGCTCAGTGAATATGAAGGAAAGAAAGTATTGGTTTTAGGTGATATGGCTGAACTTGGTGAGGGTGCTGATACTGCACATTTTGATGCTGGCCAGCAAGCTAAAGAAATTGGACTCGATGCAATATATGCCACAGGAAAGCTTAGCTTATCTTCGGTGAAAGGATTTGGAAAAGGTGCTGAGCATTTTGAGTCAAAAGAATTATTAAGCAAAGCATTAAAAGAAAAAATAAATGAGAACTGGACACTTTTGATTAAAGGTTCTCGATCAGCAGCAATGGAAGAGGTCGTCGTAAGTATACAAGAAAAGGAAGTGGGTCAACCAAAACAACAAACAGGTGCCCAAATATGTTATTAATTATGACGGAATATTTAAGCCAGTATTATTCTGCATTTAACGTGTTCAATTATGTGACACTTCGAACCATTCTGGGAGCATTAACTGCGCTTGCAATTTCGCTGATATTGGGTCCTTTGATGATCCGCAAGCTGACTGATAAACAAATTGGTCAGACAGTAAGGACTGATGGCCCACAGACTCATTTAGTTAAGTCTGGAACACCAACCATGGGTGGTGCTTTGATCCTAATGGCAATCGCTATTAGTGCCATATTATGGATACGAATTGATAATCGATATTTGTGGGTACTGTTATTGACCACTCTCGGTTTTGGTTTAGTGGGCTGGGTTGATGACTATAAAAAGTTGATTAATAACGACCCAGCAGGTTTGCCAGCTCGCTGGAAATATTTCTGGCAATCGGTAGTTGGTTTAGCTGCTGCCATCATCCTTTATATGACAGCATCACCAGTAGAAACGACACTCATCGTTCCATTTTTTAAGAATATAGCTATTCCTATGGGCTTGTTCTATATCGTCTTTACTTATTTTGTCATTGTCGGCACCAGTAATGCAGTCAACCTAACTGATGGCCTTGATGGACTAGCCATTTTACCAACAGTTTTAATTGCCGGAGCTCTAGCGATGTTTGCTTACTTAACCGGCCATGTAAAGTTTGCTGAATATTTATCAATTCCTTATATAGCAGGTATTGAAGAGGTCGCGATTTTCTGCGCTGCAATTTGTGGTGCGGGGCTTGGTTTTCTTTGGTTTAACACTTATCCCGCTCAAGTTTTTATGGGGGATGTGGGAGCTCTTGGTCTTGGTGCTGCGCTAGGAACTGTGGCTGTAATGGTACGACAAGAACTGGTGCTATTAATCATGGGAGGCGTTTTTGTGATGGAAACCGTGTCGGTAATTATACAGGTAGCATCCTTCAAATTGACCGGACGAAGGGTTTTTGCGATGGCACCGTTACATCACCACTATGAGTTAAAAGGTTGGCCGGAACCTAGAGTTATTGTGCGTTTTTGGATAATCAGTGTGGTACTGGTTTTGATTGGTTTAGCTACGCTTAAGTTAAGATAAGTTGAGATAATTTGTGAAACAGGCGCTTAATTCAGTTCAACTTATTATCGGTCTCGGGAAGACCGGTTTAAGCTGTGCCGAATATTTAAATGAACGAGGTATACCATTCAAAGTAATGGATACCCGCCACCATGCGCCTCATGCAAAACAAGTTGAAGCATTAAGTAGCTGTCGTTTAGTTTTATGCGGTAATCCTGATTTGCACATTGATGCGATGAAACAATATTTAGAAGATGTCGAGCAAATTATTGTTAGCCCAGGTGTTGCATTAAAAGGAATATTCTTTGATTTAGTGAAACAGCGTGAGCTGAATGTTATTGGGGATATAGAACTATTTGCTCAAGCATTAAATAATCAAGATAACAGTGCTCCAGTGATAGCTATAACCGGGTCAAATGGTAAAAGTACAGTTACCAAACTGACCACAGAATTATTACGAGCTGCAGGAAAAACTGTTCTTGTTGGTGGTAATATCGGAACACCTGTATTGCAATTGTTAGAGCAACCAAAACCAGATTTTTATGTACTAGAACTATCGAGTTTCCAGTTAGAAACAACTAAGAGTTTAAGTTTGATTGCTGGAACTGTATTAAATTTATCGATAGATCATTTGGATCGTCATGAAACGTTTGAGCAATACTCTTCGGTCAAAATGGAGATGTTAGAACATTGCCAAAACATTGTTGTTAATCGTGATGAATTCAAAAATCTCAATGTTAAAGCAGAAAGGGAAGTATCGGTGTCGTTGTTTACTGATAGTACTGATTATTCAAGACAAAGAACTGCTGATGGCAAACTATGGTTAGCAAATGCTGGAAAGTTACTAATTCCACAAAGTGAATTAAAGATTGCAGGTATACACAATGTCAGCAATGCCATGACAAGTATTGCCTTATGTGATGCAAGTGGTGTTTCTGCAACTAGTGAAATGATAGAGAAATTAAAGCAATGGCCAGGTCTTAATCACCGTTGCCAGTTCGTTGGTGAAAAACAAGGTGTAAGTTGTTATAACGATTCAAAAGCAACCAATGTAGGAGCAACTATTGCCGCCCTTGAGGGACTTTATGAAACGGTTGAAGGTAAGTTTGTGTTAATTGCAGGTGGTGATGGAAAGAATGCTGATTTTAGACCACTCGCTGAAGTTTTTAAACGCTATCTTCGGGCATTAGTGTTAATCGGTAAAGATGCAGAACGCCTGTTAGATGAAACTGGTAGAAGTTTGCAATCGGTAATAGTCGCCGATATGAAACAGGCGGTTTCTTCAGCATTTTCATTTGCAATTCAAGGTGATGCAATTCTCTTGTCTCCCGCTTGTGCAAGCTTAGATATGTATAAAAGTTTTGAACATCGTGGTGAAGATTTTACACAAAAAGTGGAGGCGTTAGTATGACTGCGCACGCTATCCAAAGAGCACTACCACAAGCTATAGAACCTATTTGGTTTGATAAAAACCTAGTCATTTTAACCATATCACTGATGGTCATTGGTTTAATCATGGTGAGCTCAGCTTCTGTGCCTTATGCTGATACAGAGCAGTATGGATTTAACCGCTTTCACTTTGTGATGCGTCACAGCATCTACCTTGTTATGGGAATAGTAACTGGGCTTGTTGTCCTCAATGTCAAAATGGTTCAATGGGAAAAGCTTGGTCCTTATTTACTCATTACTGGCATCGGTTTATTAATGCTAGTGATATTAATAGGGCGAGAAGTCAATGGTAGTAGACGTTGGTTAGATCTTGGTTTGTTTACTATCCAAGTTTCAGAACCGGTAAAGATTTTTGTGGTGAGTTATTTTGCAGGATATTTAGTACGCCGTCGAGAAGAACTGCATACACAAATCAAAGGCTTTATTCGTCCACTCTTTGTTCTAAGCTTAGTGACGTTTTTGCTGTTACTTGAGCCAGACTTTGGTGCATCTGTTGTGATGATCGTAACCTGTCTGACGATGATGTTTCTAGCAGGAGCTAGGCTCTGGCAATTTATAGTTTTGACTTTAACGGTGAGCGGATTATTGGGCGTTATTGCAATGACTCAGCCATATCGGTGGCAGAGACTGCAAACATTCCTAGATCCTTGGCAGGATCCTTTCGGTACTGGCTATCAATTAACACAGTCGTTGATTGCATTTGGACGTGGTGAAATATGGGGACTTGGTCTTGGAAATAGTATTCAAAAACTAGCCTATTTACCAGAAGCACATACGGATTTTGTATTTGCTGTATTAGCGGAAGAAATGGGCTTTATTGGTGTTGCAATTGTTCTAATATTGTA